>NZ_JAUYVJ010000070.1:0-1229 GCF_030689115.1 Psychrobium sp. 1_MG-2023
TATTCTGGTCAAGTCCAACCGGACACTTCATTCTGTAATTTCTCATAGTTAATTGGTGTTTTATCACCAAGTGTTGTGTGTAGCCTTTCATGGTTGTAGTACTTAATATATTCGTTCACATCATGCTTCATTGACTGTCGGGTTAAGTAGGTCACGTTTACCAACCATTCGTGCTTCAAGCTTCCAAAAAAACGCTCAACCACTGCATTATCTAAACACGCACCAACACTGCTCATCGAGGCTACTATGCCGTTATTTTTTAGTAAGCGGCCGAAAGTATGGCTAGTATATTGTGAGCCACGATCACTATGAAAAATAACGCCCTTATTCGGCTTCCTAAGTGTTATAGCCATTTTTAGTGCTTTCGCGACTAGGTCGACTGTCATACGCTTGGAAACAGACCAACCAATGATACGACGCGAATACAAGTCCATAACGATAGCTAAATACATCCAGCCTTCATGCGTTTTTAAGTAGGTGACGTCACCTGCCCACGAGTGATTGATAGATGGCGGATTAAACTGTTGATTTAAAATATTATCGGCTACAGTGTCACTGTGTTTACGCTTCGTTGTTACTTTATATGCTTGACGCTGAGACACGACGAGTTTCAGCTTTCTCATCACTGTTCTCGTGGCATAGCGGCCAATGCTAAAGCCTTCATCACATAGGTTCTTGGATAACTGGCGAGAGCCTAAACTACCTCGACTGCGTTCAAATAGACGCTTAGCACTGCGGTAAAGATTAAGCTCTTCGACACTAATAACCTTAGCTGGTCTTGTTAACCAATCATAAAATGCACTACGGCTTACATTAAGTGCATTACAAAGTAAATTTGTAGGGTATTTAGAGCGTGACGCCCTGATATACCTAAATTTTACTTCATTTCCTTTGCAAAGAAGGCACTGGCTTTTTTTAGTATTTCTTTCTCCATACGAAGCGTTTTAACTTCTTTCCGTAAGGATTTTAACTCCGCTAATTCATCGGCACTAATATCGGAGTTTGTCAGTTCATCTTGTTTTTGTTTCCAGCTATAAAGCAGGCTAGTCGTTATTCCAACAGCACTTGCCGCTTCGCTAACGCTATAGCCTTGATCATAAACCAGAGCAAGCGCCCCATCTTTAAATTCTTTGTTATAGCTTTGATATTTACGTTTTGTTGTCATACTCACCTCGATTAATAATAGTATTATTCTAAATCGAAGTGTCCAGTGTTATTAGACCAGAATA
>NZ_JAUYVJ010000071.1:0-1229 GCF_030689115.1 Psychrobium sp. 1_MG-2023
GTGATCACGCCATTCGCATCAATGCTAAATAAATCTTTATTGTCACCGACTAACTCGTAGCTGACGTTATCGCCATCTGGGTCAGTCGCAAGAGTCGTAATGCCCACTGGCTGACCAATGGCGGCGTTCTCTGAGATAGTATTATCCGCCACATTACTGTCACTAATAGGCGATACTTCAGTATTGGTATGCTTTATTACTGTTTCAACTAAGTTACCGCGATTACCTGCAAGATCAATAATTTCAGCTACAACGGATAACTCTCCCTCAGCAAGGTGAGATATGTCTAATCCAACTATTTCAACAGTACCGTTTTCATCAACATTAATTTTTTCAGTGGGAACAATAAATATCGCTCCGCTGCTATCCGAAATGCTTATCGCGCTTATTGTTGCACCAACTTCAATTTTAAGCGATAGGCTTGTATTAGACACCTCAGCGCGGTCAAGAAAGCCGTCTTCACCGCCACCAATCTCTAGGCTGTTTTTACCATCATCTGGATTCGGTGCAATGGTGTCTTTGATGACTTTTTCTGTTAGCTCACCCACATTACCCGCAGGATCTTTGATTTTACCCGTGATGGTTAACTCACCTTCACCAAGACCTGATAAGTCAAGGCCTGGGATCTCAACCACACCGCCTTCACCAATCACGATATCGTCTACTGGAACAACAACCGTACCGCCGTTCGGGCCAGTGATCACAAGCTCTTCAATGCTCGCGCCTGGCTCAATCACTAAGCCAAGGTCTGTGTCACCAATTTCATCTTTATTAATGAAACCGTCTTCACCGCCACCGATCTCTAGGCTGTTTTTGCCATCATCTGGGTTCGGTGCAATGGTGTCTTTGATGACTTTTTCAGTTAGCTCACCCACGTTACCCGCAGGATCTTTGATTTTACCCGTGATGGTTAACTCACCTTCACCAAGACCTGATAAGTCAAGGCCAGGGATCTCAACCACACCGCCTTCACCAATCACGATATCGTCTACTGGAACAGTGACCGTACCGCCGTTCGGGCCTGTGATCACAAGCTCTTCAATGCTCGCGCCTGGCTCAACCACTAAACCAAGGTCCGTGTCACCGATTTCATCTTTATTGATAAAGCCGTCTTCACCGCCACCAATCTCTAGGCTGTTTTTGCCATCATCAGGGTTCGGTGCAATGGTGTCTTTGATGACTTTTTCTGTTAGTTCACCCACGTTACCCGCTGGATCTTTAACTTTTGC
>NZ_JAUYVJ010000072.1:0-1117 GCF_030689115.1 Psychrobium sp. 1_MG-2023
GCGGTAACAACAGCGGCTAACGTATGCGGACTCGCCATGCTGCGTGGGATAGGCTGTTTTGACTTACTGGCCGTCACGACTTTATTCTTGATTTGGGTGTGCTCGCACTCACGGCAGGCATATTTAAGTTGTTTGTGTCTAATAACACTGATTTTTTCAGGGATTATTTTTATCTGTTCACTGTCTTCACTGCCACATACGTGCATGTCACTACCGCAACACGTACAACGGGTATCATCAAGTTCATACACGGACTCTTCACGCTCGAGGTGTTCAGGGAGTGTTTGTTTGCCTTTTTTATGATGCTTTGGCTCAGCCTTAATTTGTTCGGCTTCGTTGAATATACCTCGAGGGGCTTTTTCACTTTTTTTGCCAAAGCGTTGGGCGTTACTCAAGTTGAGCTTACTAATGAGCAGGTCTATTTTTTGCTGCATCTGAGCTTTGTCATTTTGTAGCGATTCAACTTGCGCCTGTAAAGCGGCCAGTTGTTGATGAAGTTGCTCAACGCTGAGGTCTTTTGTCACGTTTAGTCGGCTTGATTAGTGTCATTTGGCGTTAGCATGACACACTGGGATGATCGTTCAAGCCCTTAAAAACGATCACGTTGTTCACATCACTGATAGTCCCCTCAGTCGGTGGTGCTTGGTCTGGTTAACAACAGGTAGCCCTGAGAGTAACCATTGCAGTTGTCGCTCTTCAATGTGCAGTGCACTGGGCGTTTCGTCATATTGCGGCCATTGGAAACGGCCTTGCTCTAGTCGTCGATAGTAAAGCCAAAAGCCGTTGGTATCCCAAAATAATATTTTTAATTTATCGCGCTGTTTATTACAAAAAACAAACCAGGCTTTACTCATTGGGTCGCGCTCAAGCTGGTCACACACGATAACGGATAAACCATTGATCGACTTTCGCATGTCAGTAAAGCCAGTGACGAGGTACACTTGCGTTGGGCTAATCACTCGATCAGCCCTAAGACTTGCTGAAGTTTATGAACGGGCATAGCCTCATCAAAGGTCAATTGGTAGCCCTTAGGGGTTGTGAGAATAAGTGATGAGGTTTTCGTTGCTGTTGGCTCATTAACAAATAGCGGCACCAATTGATGAGATTTTTGCTTTGG
>NZ_JAUYVJ010000073.1:0-1037 GCF_030689115.1 Psychrobium sp. 1_MG-2023
AACGGCACTCATGCCGTGGAATGTGCAGCTCGATTACACGTCAGGCTAGGCACAACGGGTTAGTTGCGCGTTTACAACTCGAAGGTAGCAGCCACAAAGTGGGCAAGAGAAACGGTTCATAAGGTTGAAAAGAACCTTTCCAACGAGCCTTTTGATTTAATCGATTGTACGCTAGACAAGCTTATATCCCTTTATATTGATCGAAAGCAAAAATCGGAAAGACCAATGGGAAGAACAGCAGTGTATACATTAAGGCAAATTCAGCAGCAGTCGATAGCTCAGCTTCTTGTTACTCGGATCAGTTCTGCCGATATTGTTGATTTCTGTTTAGAACGACAAAAGAATGCATCAAGACCATCCCCTCAAACCCTAGCTGTCGATATAAGCTGTCTTCGTAAAGTAATGCGTGTAGCTAAATCTATGTTTAATGTCAACGTCGATGACCGAAGTGTTATTGCAGCCTATCCTGCCTTACATGATTTAAAACTTATTGCTCGATCATCGAGAAGAGAAAGAAGATTACAGGGCGATGAACTCCAACAGTTACTAACGGCACTCAAAAAGAAGGAATCACATCACGCATGCATCATGCCCTACCATGATATTTTTTTAATATCACTACTTACTTGTTGCCGAGTTGGTGAGGTATGTAATTTAAGGTGGAATGACATCAATGAAGCACAGCGCACCATTACAGTGAGAGATAGAAAGAGCCCTAATGGCTCAATGGGTAATCACTCGGTTTTACCTCTACTCGGTGAGTCACTAGAAATACTGTTGCGGCAACCCAAAATGAATGAGCGAATATTTCCTTTCAAATCAAGGTCAATCACTGCTGGATTTCGAGCGACAAGAAGAAGGTTAGGTATATCAGATCTACGTTATCACGACCTTAGGCGCGAGGGAGCAAGCCGCCTGATCGAATTAGGGCTGTCAGTAGAAGAAACAGCAAGAATAACAGTAAGCGGTCAATTAACCCCACCTACCAATGCTAATGGGCTTTTAGAATAATAACCTCACTATTTATCCACTTGAGA
>NZ_JAUYVJ010000074.1:0-998 GCF_030689115.1 Psychrobium sp. 1_MG-2023
TTAGCCGAAGCTAAAAGTAAATATTAGTCTAGGATTGACGCTACAACACCAGCACCAACTGTACGGCCACCTTCACGGATTGCGAAACGTAGACCTTCGTCCATTGCGATTGGGCAGATTAGCTCAACAACAAATTTCAGGTTATCACCTGGCATTACCATTTCTACGCCTTCTGGAAGCTCTACAGCACCAGTTACGTCAGTTGTACGGAAGTAGAACTGTGGACGGTAACCTTTGAAGAATGGAGTGTGACGACCACCTTCATCTTTTGAAAGTACGTATACTTCTGACTCGAACTTAGTGTGTGGAGTGATTGAACCAGGCTTAGCTAGTACTTGACCACGTTCGATTTCTTCACGCTTGATACCACGTAGTAGTACACCAACGTTCTCACCAGCACGACCTTCGTCTAGAAGCTTACGGAACATTTCAACACCAGTACAAGTTGACTCTGCAGTCTCTTTGATACCAACGATTTCTACTGCGTCACCTACGTTTACGATACCACGCTCAACACGACCTGTTACAACCGTACCACGACCTGAAATTGAGAATACATCTTCAATTGGTAGTAGGAATGGCTTATCGATGTCACGCTCTGGCTCTGGGATGTAAGAATCTAACGCTTCAGCTAGTTCTACAACTTTTGGAGTCCATGCTGCATCACCTTCAAGTGCTTTAAGTGCAGAACCTTGGATTACTGGTAAGTCATCACCTGGGAATTCGTATTCAGATAGAAGTTCACGAACTTCCATTTCTACTAGCTCTAATAACTCTTCGTCATCAACCATGTCACATTTGTTCATGAATACGATGATGAAAGGTACACCAACCTGACGTGAAAGTAGGATGTGCTCACGTGTTTGTGGCATTGGACCATCTGTAGCAGCAACTACTAAGATAGCGCCATCCATTTGTGCAGCACCAGTGATCATGTTTTTAACGTAATCGGCGTGACCTGGACAATCTACGTGTGCGTAGTGACGTGTTGGAGTATC
>NZ_JAUYVJ010000075.1:0-982 GCF_030689115.1 Psychrobium sp. 1_MG-2023
GATATAAGCATTCTGTTGTGGATTACCAGGCTGAATAAAGACTAAAGTTATCTGATTGCTCTCAGCCCAATCAGCCAGCTTTTGACTAATATATTCTGGGCCATTATCACAACGGATTGCTTGTGGTTTTCCCCGCCATTCAATAATTTGCTCCAGCGAACGAATCACTCGTTCAGCAGGCAATGAGATGTCGGCATCAATGGTTAACCCCTCACGATTAAAGTCATCAATGACATTGAATAATCGGCAACTGCGTCCATCCGATAGTTGGTCATGCATAAAGTCCATCGACCAACATTCATTGACCGCCTCTGGTACAGCCAGCGGCTCAGGTACTTCTCGCACCAATCGTTTATTGGGCTTGATACGCATATTTAATGCTAGCTCACAGTAAATACGATAAACACGCTTATGATTCCACTTGTAACCTTTGACGTTACGTAAATAGAGAAAGCATAATCCAAAGCCCCAATTGCGTTGGTTTTGAGTGAGACCAATTAATAAATCAGCAATGAGTTCATTATCCGCATTTAACTTAGGCTCATAGCGATAACAGGTTTCGCTAATTAAAAACGTTCGGCATGACGCCCTGATACTCAATCTTTTGTGACTTACCGCTTCCTTGGCTAGTAATCGGCGTTCGGAAGCTTTTACCACTTTTTTGCCATAGCTTCCTGTATCACTTCGGCCTTGAGACGCTCTTCAGCGTACATTTTTTTAAGGCGACGGTTTTCATCCTCAAGCTCTTTCATTCGAGCCATTAACGACGCATCCATACCACCGTATTTTGCCCGCCACTTATAGAATGTTGAATTACCCATGCCATGCTCACGGCATAGCTCAGCAATAGGAACGCCTGATTCGGCTTGTTTTAAAATAGCCATAATTTGGCTGTCGCTAAAGTGTGCTTTTTTCATGTGAATCTCCTTGCAGTTAGCATACGAGAAAATTCTACGTTTGACTTCGATTATTTTAGGGGAGG
>NZ_JAUYVJ010000076.1:0-921 GCF_030689115.1 Psychrobium sp. 1_MG-2023
CTGAATTAAACACTTTCAGGATGACGCTAAGTGACAGCCCCAACCCGTCGTTCCGGCATGCTGTTAGCCGGAATCTCACGCTTAACTGCAAAACAGAGATCCTGAATTAAACACTTTCATGATGGCACTAAGTGATAGCCCCAAC
This sequence comes from Psychrobium sp. 1_MG-2023, assembly GCF_030689115.1. Lineage (NCBI taxonomy): Bacteria > Pseudomonadati > Pseudomonadota > Gammaproteobacteria > Alteromonadales > Shewanellaceae > Psychrobium > Psychrobium sp. 1_MG-2023. Next base: position 146 of record NZ_JAUYVJ010000076.1, read on the forward strand.
GCCGTCGTTCCGGCAGGCTGTTAGCCGGAATCTCTTTCTTATACATATACAGGAAAAAATTAAAACCAGAACTACACTAGCAAGAAAAGGAGAACTAAATGCAACCAGCTACCTATATACTGACCAATAAATCCAACACAGTATTATATATCGGTGTAACCAGCGATCTAATAAAGCGAGTGTGGCAACACAAAAATAAATCATGCCAAGGCTTCAGCAACACATATAATTTAAGTAAGTTAATTTACTTTGAGCTTCACGAAGAAATGTACGAAGCGATTACAAGGGAGAAGCAATTAAAGAACTGGAAACGACAATGGAAAATAAGTCTGATCGAGAAAGAAAACCCACGTTGGCAAGACCTTTATGATGAACTGAGCCATTGAGCAAGATCCTAAATGAAACATTTTCAGGACGACACTAGGTGACAATCCCCACCTCGTCATTCCGGCATGCTTTTAGCCGGAATCTCGCGCTTAACTGCAAAACAGAGATCCTGAATTAAACACTTTCAGGATGACAGGCTGTGTGTTCTTGAATTAAATGCTTTCAGGATGACGCTAAGTGACAGCCCCAACCCGTCGTTCCGGCATGCTGTTAGCCGGAATCTCACGCTTAGCTGCAAAACAGAGATCCTGAATTAAACACTTTCAGGATGACACTAAGTGACAATCCCCACCTCGTCGTTCCGGCATGTTTTTAGCCGGAATCTCACGCTTAGCTGCAAAACAGAGATCCTGAATTAAACACTTTCAGGATGACACTAAGTGACAATC
>NZ_JAUYVJ010000077.1:0-772 GCF_030689115.1 Psychrobium sp. 1_MG-2023
CGTTCCCGGGCCTTGTACACACCGCCCGTCACACCATGGGAGTGGGCTGCAAAAGAAGTGGGTAGTTTAACCTTTCGAGGAGGACGCTCACCACTTTGTGGTTCATGACTGGGGTGAAGTCGTAACAAGGTAGCCCTAGGGGAACCTGGGGCTGGATCACCTCCTTATACGATATTGGCAACAACGTAGTACTTGATACTGCATTGATTGACCAATCATTTTGGTGCTCTTCTTTAAGTGTCCACACAGATTATTTGAATACAATGTTGTCTGAGAAGATAAAGATAAGCTGTTTTGCTTAAAACACTTAACTTTGTCTTTTTTATAAAGACTGCTCTTTAACAATTTGGAAAGCTGATAAATTCAAAAATAGAATTTGATTCGAAAGAATCTAATTCGAAGTTCTTAAAAGTAATGCGTAAGCATTACGAACACAACAAGTGTTCTTGGATATTTTTGAGGCGAAAATGAAATGATTTTAACGAATCATTCTAAAACTAGACAAATGAACGAAAGTTCATGAAATCGAAAACATTAGTTGTTTAATTCATATTAAACAATATCTAACGTATTGCGCAGATAATTTTTTCTAATGCAAGGCGGACGAGGCGTGAAGAAGGGCGTGTAACTTGTTACATAACCGACTGAACAACGAAGTCCAACGCAGCAGTAGAGAAAAGAATCAAGCAAGACACATTAGGTGTTGTATGGTTAAGTGACTAAGCGTATACGGTGGATGCCTAGGCAATTAGAGGCGATGAAGGACGTGTTA
>NZ_JAUYVJ010000078.1:0-743 GCF_030689115.1 Psychrobium sp. 1_MG-2023
ACACAACAAGTATCGTTCTTGGATACTTTTGAGACAATAAAACACATTAGGTGTTGTATGGTTAAGCCTCACGGGTCATTAGTACAAGTTAGCTCAACGCCTCACAACGCTTACACACCTTGCCTATCAACGTAGTAGTCTCCTACGGCCCTTTAGGGAGATTAAATCTCCAGTGAGAACTCATCTTGAGGCTCGCTTCCCGCTTAGATGCTTTCAGCGGTTATCGATTCCGAACGTAGCTACCGGGCAATGCTATTGGCATAACAACCCGAACACCAGCGGTTCGTCCACTCCGGTCCTCTCGTACTAGGAGCAGCTCCTCTCAATTCTCAAACGCCCACGGCAGATAGGGACCGAACTGTCTCACGACGTTCTAAACCCAGCTCGCGTACCACTTTAAATGGCGAACAGCCATACCCTTGGGACCGACTTCAGCCCCAGGATGTGATGAGCCGACATCGAGGTGCCAAACACCGCCGTCGATATGAACTCTTGGGCGGTATCAGCCTGTTATCCCCGGAGTACCTTTTATCCGTTGAGCGATGGCCCTTCCATACAGAACCACCGGATCACTATGACCTACTTTCGTACCTGCTCGACGTGTCTGTCTCGCAGTCAAGCTAGCTTATACCATTATACTAACCGCATGATGTCCGACCATGCTTAGCTAACCTTCGTACTCCTCCGTTACTCTTTGGGAGGAGACCGCCCCAGTCAAACTACCCACCAGACACTGTCCTCAA
>NZ_JAUYVJ010000079.1:0-657 GCF_030689115.1 Psychrobium sp. 1_MG-2023
ATGAACAATACTACAGTTGGTGTCGATTTGGCAAAAGATGTTATTCAAGTCTGTGTATTCTCAAAGAATAAGGTGCTTTCTAACACTGAAATGACACCGTCAGCGTTTACACAATGGTTGATATGTCACGAACGTTCTATGGTGGTGTTTGAAGCTTGTGGTACTTCAAATTATTGGAAGCAAAAAGCAGCTAGCCTTGGGCATGATGCGAGGCTTATCTCTGCAAAATTGGTTGGCTCAGTTAGACAAAATCAAAAAACAGACAAAAATGATGCATTAGCCATCGTACAAGCTGCAATGTTACCAGACGTTAATTTTATAAGTGGTAAAAGCATTAAACAGCAACAGCTTCAATCGATACTTCGAATGCGAGAGCTGTCGGTTAAGCAAAAAACGGCTCTGAACAATCAACTGTCTGCATTATTACTTGAATTTAATATAAGAGTATCAAGCAGGAATGGCGGTCTCAAGGGAGCTATATACTCGGCATTAGAGGATGCTGAGAATGGTTTCACAATAACGTTTCGCCAGGCTCTCGAACAAATGTGGTTACAGTACCTTAACTGTATACAAGTAATAAGCAAGTTTGATGAATATCTCAGGGTTTTATTGGATGCTACCCCGCAGTGTAAAAAGTTAACAAAACTAGAAGGGGTT
>NZ_JAUYVJ010000008.1:0-140288 GCF_030689115.1 Psychrobium sp. 1_MG-2023
GAGGTGCATAATACGCTTCCCAGTGTTGAAGTCAACACTTAATTTTACTTTATTTTAAAACACTTTTTAAAAAGTGATTTAAAACGTTTTAAACTAATCGTTTTCCTTCGCTAACTCGTGTTGCTAGTGCCTTTCAAGTTACCTCGACTCTTAGTGTCTTAGCGCTCTAGCAGTTGCTTCCCCGTGTCAGTGGATGCGCATTATAGGGATCTTCTGACACATGGCAAGGGCTTTTTTAAATTTATTTACCAAGTGTTCAAAAAGCCAGCAAAACAACATTAAAACCACATCAAATAGATTATTTAGCGCCGTTTTGCCCCCTTAGAGCGGAGCATAGCTTAAGCCTGCCAGGAAATATTTTTCAATATAAACATAATTAGTGACTGTAAGAATAAACATAATTAGTGACTGGAAGACGGTTTCTAGCATAAGTTAATACGGTAATAATTCATTCGGGTACATCGCTGTTCCCTGATTAAACAGTGCACAGGCCGCTAAAATAGTTACATTTCGCTCTTCTGCCAGTGCGATGATCTGCTGCGCAATAGTTTGTGCTTGTTGTTTATCACCAATAAACAACACAGCAGTATCTTGCTGATGGGTTATTTCTAGATCATAACCACCTTCTACTTGAATAACTCTATACGCTACTTTCATTCTCTCAAACCTATCGACATAAAAAAGCCCTGAATTGACAGGGCTTCTTAATTCTATGATGAGTTGTTTATTCGCTTATGCACTTGGACGCATATGTGGGAATAATAAAACATCGCGAATTGATGGTGCATCTGTGAATAACATCACTAGACGATCAATACCGATACCTTCACCTGCTGTTGGTGGTAGCCCGTACTCTAGTGCAGTGATGTAATCAGCATCATAGAACATCGCTTCGTCATCACCAGCATCTTTTTGTGCCACTTGCTCAAGGAAACGTTGATCTTGATCTTCAGCATCATTTAATTCTGAGAAACCGTTAGCGATTTCACGGCCACCAACAAAGAACTCAAAACGGTCAGTAATAAACGGATTATCATCATTACGACGTGCTAATGGTGATACTTCAGCTGGGTATTCCGTGATAAACGTCGGTTGCATTAGTTGATGCTCACCTGTTTCTTCAAATATCTCGATCTGTATTTTACCTAAGCCCCAGCTATCTTTAACTTCAATTCCTAAGCCTTTTGCAATCGCAGTGGCTTGTTCTAGATCATTTACTTGCTCTACAGTAGTGCCCGGTGTGTATTTTAAGATAGCTTCAACAACAGTCAAGCGATCAAACTTCTTACCAAAATCAAAATCATTACCTTGATAATGTACCGCAGACGTACCTTTAACGCTTATCGCTAGTTCACGTAACATGTCTTCAGTTAAATCCATCAACATGTTGTAATCCGCATAGCCCCAATAAAATTCAAGCATAGTGAATTCAGGGTTGTGACGGGTTGATAAACCTTCATTACGGAAACTACGGTTAATTTCAAATACATTTTCAAAACCACCGACGACTAAACGCTTTAAGTTTAATTCAGGTGCAATACGTAGATACATATCCATATCTAATGCATTGTGATGTGTTTTAAATGGACGAGCTGTCGCACCACCAGGAATGACTTGCATCATTGGTGTTTCAACTTCCATGAAGTTCTTTTGGGTTAAGTAATTACGGATAAACGCAACAATTTTTGAACGCGTTTTAAATACTTCACGAGACTTTTCGTTAGCGATTAGATCTAAGTAACGTTGACGGTAACAAGTCTCTTGATCTGATAAGCCGTGGAATTTATCTGGTAAAGGACGCAATGCTTTAGTCATCAAGCGTACTTCAGAACAGCGAATTGATAATTCACCCGATTTTGTTTTGAATAGGGTACCTTTAGCCGCGATGATATCGCCTAAGTCCCATTTTTTAAATTCGGTGTTATAGAAGCCTTCTGGTAATAAATCACGTGCCACATAAACCTGTATACGTGTACCCATATCTTGGATAGTAGCAAATGAAGCCTTACCCATAATACGACGAGTCATCATACGACCAGCCACTGCCACTTCTACATTAAGCTCTTCCAGCTCTTCTTTTTCTTTACCACCATAAGCGATATGCAAATCGTCAGAAACATCGGTACGACGAAAATCATTAGGGAAAGCTTGCCCTGCTTCACGCATTGCATTGAGCTTTTCACGACGCTGAGCTATCAGCTCATTTACGTCTACTACTTCAACTTCATTTTCAGGGCTGTTTTGGTCACTCATGGTAAGTGTGTTCCTGTTATTCAATATTTAAATATAATGTCTGTTAGTTGGCACTGATGCGCCATTGTCTTTAAGTCTGCTTGGGACTTATCACAAACCTGACTTCAGGCTTGCTTCGATAAATTTGTCGAGATCACCATCAAGAACTGCTCCCGTATTAGAGCTTTCAATTCCTGTACGTAAATCTTTAATTCGAGAAGCGTCTAAAACATAAGAGCGGATTTGACTACCCCAGCCTATGTCTGCTTTACCATCTTCTAGTACTTGCTTATCTTCATTTTGCTTATCAATTTCTAATTCATACAGCTTCGCTTTCAGCTGCTTCATGGCTGAGGCACGGTTCTTATGTTGTGAGCGATCACTTTGACACTGAACGACGGTATTGGTCGGTAAGTGCGTAATACGAATAGCCGAGTCAGTTTTATTAACGTGTTGTCCACCCGCGCCCGAGGCACGATAGGTATCTACCCGTAAATCAGCCGGGTTAATATCGATTTCAATGTCATCATCAATTTCAGGATAAACAAACGCTGAACAAAATGAGGTATGGCGACGTGAACTCGAATCAAACGGTGATTTGCGTACTAGGCGGTGAACCCCACTTTCAGTGCGCAGCCAACCGTGAGCATATTCACCAGCAAATTTAATGGTTGCGCCTTTTATTCCTGCGACATCACCTGCGGTCACTTCAACAAGCTCAACCTTAAAGCCTTTTGCTTCGCCCCAACGCAAATACATTCGGAGAACCATTTCGGCCCAATCTTGCGCTTCGGTACCGCCAGAGCCCGACTGAATATCCATATAGCAATCATTTTCATCATTCTTGCCACTAAACATTCGGCGAAATTCAAGCTTTTCTAATAGCAGTTCAAGGTCATTAAGTTCGCTTTGTGCTTCATCGAAGGTTTCTTGATCCTCAGCTTCAACAGCTAATTCAACCAACCCTTCAACATCTTCAAGGCCGCTTTCCATCGAGTCAATGGTATTCACAATAGCCTCTAAGCTTGCGCGTTCTTTACCCAAAGCTTGTGCACGCTCAGGTTCACTCCAAACAGCAGAGTCTTCCAGCTCACGAGTAACTTCGATTAAACGCTCACTATTATGCTCATAATCAAGATAATCTCTTAATACATCCGAGCGTTGGCGTAAATCATCAACTTTATTTTTAATAGGATTGATTTCGAACATTAAAGCAACTTTAAGGTTAAAGGTTAAAAAAAGCCGTCTATTCTAACTAAAAATCAGGCGAAGATATACCCACTGAACGGATAAATGTGAATATGGAGGGAGGTTGAATAGCTATTTTTCACCAATAAAAATGCCGCTTCTTAACAAGAAACGGCATTGGCTTTACCTAGCAAAACGTGGAATTAAAATTGTGCTTGAAGCTGAAGGCTAACTTGACGTTCCTTACCGTAGGTTTGACTATCGTATCCAGTGTCAGGGTACGTTAAGAATTCCTTATCTAATAAGTTGGTCGCAGTTAAATGGACTTGATAGTTATCCCATTGATATCCCGCCCTAGCATTAACTAAAGTTACCGCTGGCGTTTGTGCATCAAAGCGTTTATCTGTTTCAGGAACATTGCCAGTCCAAGGGTTATTTATCGTATTTGAGTCCGAACTATGATTAACATTAATATTACTAAACCAACCCTCTGCGTTTTGATAAGTTAAGCCCAAGTTGCCCGTCCACGTCGGAGCACCGGCAAAACTACGCCCACTTAAATCGAAGGTAGCGGTAGGTAACGTCACAACAAACTCTTCAAATTCAGTCTTAGCATAGCCAACACCAGCAGAAATACGTAACTCATCATTAAATTGATAGAACAGTTCAGTATCAAAACCTTTAACCGTCGAAGAACCAGCATTCTTTGTTTCAGAGTCAAATCGATTGGTCCCTAGCTGAACATTAACTTGTTGATCCTTCCAATCCAGATAAAACACGTTAGCATTAGCACTTAAACTCCCATCAAGCCATACCGATCGGAATGACGCTTCATAATTCCACGTATATTCAGGATCATAAGTATAGCGTGTCGATTTTGCAGTATTAGTTCCCACACCGCCCGAACGGTAACCTTTTTGGACAATAAAACTGGTGGTTATATCATCGTTCCAATGATAACTAACCCCAAGTTTTGGTAAAAAGGCATTAAACGTTTCTTTAGCTAAAGGTTCTTGCTGTGATGCGGCGGCAGCCATGGCAAATAACTGTGCATTGAGCCCTGTTAGGATCTGCTTTGTTGTTGGATCGACATTTAGCTCACTCGGCGTTGGCAACTTATCTTTATTACTAACGACAACATTAGTATGTCCCTCAACTTCTTGACGTTCACGGTCAAAACGTAAACCTGCGATTAGATCCCATTGTTCTGTTAGCCGGACTGTCGCATCAGCAAAAAGGGCAACATTACTAACAATGTTGTCACTCTCTCCTTGTACATTAAGTACAGCAGGATCAAAACCCTCGTAGAAAGATAGAATATGCGAGGCATAACTCTCAGGCAAACCCAAACCACCAAACTCTGCAGGAGCAACTAATAGCTTTGGCACGCCTAACTGCTTCAAGCTAGAGGAACGTTCTCCACTGCTTTGATCATCGACTTGTAAGTCTGAGAAATATGCACCAACGACAGCAGAAATCGAGTCATCCTGATACACAAAACGAACCTCTTGGCTTAATGTATCATCATCACGGTCACCATTTAATTTACCGATAGGCTCAGCCGTGCCATCACCGTCCCACTGATATGAATAGTTCGATAATGTATAGCTAGTGACCGCATTCAAATACCAATAATCATTAATTTCGTATTCAAGCTCTAGGTTGTAGAGGTGATTCTCTGTTGTTAATTCAGTAGCAACATCATCTATATCATAACGATTTTTAATTGTTTCAGTTGAAATAGTGCTAGTTGCAGGGGAGCCTTGGAAAGTTTCACTATAGGTATAACCCAATTGTGCCGAAAAACCTGGAAGGCTCTCTGGTTCGTATAAAAATTTTAACCGATAGGTCTCATTTTCTTGTGGGTAACTGTCTTCTTGACGAGTAATATTATAGTTCGTGCCATCTTCAGAGGCTTTTTCAGCACTAAAACGAAATGCCACTTCATTAGAGACGAGTTCGTCGCCACCAGCAAACGCTATGCCTTGTTTTCCTTGTTCACCAACGGTTAGTCTTAATTTAGCTTCAGGTTCATAAGCAGGACGTTCAGTTTTCATCACGACAGCACCGGCTAGTGCGTTGCGCCCCTGTAAAGTCGACTGAGGACCACGTAATAATTCAACTTGACTGACATCCCAAGTCGAGAAGCCGCCCTCTTGGATCATTCGACGTGGTAATGCCGCGCCATCGACATAAACACTCGCCAAGTAACTGTTGCCGCCACCCGACACATTGAAGGCATCAATCCCACGAATACTAAAGCCACCCTCTTCCAAACTGCCAGAAACATTAGCAGAGCGCTCTATCACATTATAAAAAGTTTCAATGTTTTGCTCTTCCATCTGCTTCTTAGTCACCACGACAACACTGGTCGCAGTTTCTTGAATCGTGCGATCGATCTTTTGACCAGTCACAATAATTTTTTCAATCTTGCTATCCGTTTGCTCCGCAGAAAAAGCAGCTGCCTGCCCAGAAAAACCACTAAAAATAGCTAATTGTATCGCACCAACCAAATAACGAACCTTCATAACACCTCAACATAAATACGAATGATAACAATTACCATCAAGTAAAATTCGGAGGGATTATACAAATAAAAATCAGTTAAGCAAGGAAAATAATGAGAAGAAAAAACACTCAATAATTGACATTTGTTATAGCAATTAAATAGATAACAAACTAAACTACACGCAATTACAAATCATTACCATTTGCATTACGTATGAATATAGTACTCTTTTTATCTTTGTTAACATTGTGGACGGGTAGTCTAGCTGCCTATTTATCGAGTAATAAGCAACAGGTTTTAGTTAATCCTGCAGCCAAAGTAGTGACCTGGCCCGTGTTTATTATCTCCTTTGTTGTCAGTAGTTATTTACTGATGGGAACTTACTCCCCTACTGCCTCTATTCTCTTGTGCTTGAGTCTAGTCATGCTGTTCTGGATTAGCGTTGTACTGACTTTAGGCCATATCAAATTGAAAGTCGCTCATTTGTATTGCCATGGCTTAATCATCCTGCTGTTCATCTCATTACTCGGAGCATAACTATGTGGCCTAAAACATTAATCGCAATCTTCGTAGGTTGCATTGTCTCTATTTCATTGATGTTAAACATTAACTACTTAATGCCTTTCGCCATTGATACCCGTTTGTTCATCGGACTACTATGCGCTTTCCCCATTTGGGTAGGGGTGATGACATGGTGCTATGCCAGTGAATCTGCAAAACAAGCATTAAAACGATGCGCTATCTTACTTGTCCCTTCAGTAGCAATGAATGCTTTATTTCTGGTGTAACGATGTTAAGTAAACAATTAATTAAAAATCTCACTGAAGCCCATAGTTGGATTGGCCTAATCATTTCTAGCTTATTGTTTATCGTATTTTTTGCTGGCTCGATTGCGTTGTTTCGCAGTGAAATAAATTTGTGGTCAATGCAGCCTCATTTTGACGTTCACCATAAAGATCAGCAACAGGTAAGCGTTGATACAATACTTGATAATGCGTTAGCGGGGCGTGATTACGATGGAAAAGAACACATCACCTTAGTCATGCCGCAGCCGCATTCTCCTTTTTATCGGGCCTATATCGATATAAAAGATCGACCACAAGAGCCACACTATGACAGTTTGTTATTAGATCCCGTGACAGGCAAAGTGATTAGTGAAGGAGATAAGTTTCAATTAGCCAACTTTATATACCAATTACACTACGATCTAAACTTGCCATGGGGCTTATATATTGTTGGTTTTATCACCCTGTTTTTCTTTTTTGCCCTAATATCTGGCATATTTATCCATGCACGAAAGTTTATCGCCAACTTCTTTCAATATCGCAATGGCGAACATAAACGCACGCAACTATTAGATATGCATAATGTGGTCGGGGTTATCAGCATTCCATTTACCGTCATGTATGCAATTACTGGCTTAATCTTTAACTTAGTCATTATTTACCAAATAGCCTTTGCGTTACTTCTCTATAAAGGTGATCAAGATGCACTCTTGAATGATGCAGGGATAGTCCAAATCGCACCAGAGTGGCAAGACAAACCCGTGTCAAGAGCCAATCTAGCGCAGCTAGTGTCAAATCTTGAAACAAAATATCAATTACAACCAGAACGTATTCGATTTTATAACTACGGTGATGCCAGTGGTGTTATCGAAGTCCGTGCTAATAGTGAAAAAGAGTTTGGCTATCAATATACGACAACCCACTCTTTTGCTGATGGGCACACTCTAACGGTTCATGATGACAGCAACCCAAATACACTGGTTCTGGGACTGGACACACTCAAGAAACTGCATTATGCAAACTTTGCCAATGTAGATTTGCGCGTAATCTATTTCATTCTAGGTCTGGCTGTTTGCGCCCTGATTGTCACTGGCAACTTATTATGGATAGAGAAACAACAAAAACGACGCCATCATTCAGCGCGAGCAATTTCAATGGCTCGCTACGTCACCAATGTTGGCAGCGTCGGGATTGTCGTGGCAACCAGTGTTGCATTTATGAGTGAGCGCTTGGTTCCTATTAATATAGTTGAGCGTATGGATATTATTATTTTGTGCTTTTATTTAGGGTTATTAGTCAGTGCTGTGGCATTTTTATTACCTAAAAACCAGGAAAAATCGAGACAGCTCATTGCTATTCAGCTAAACCTAAGTGCCGTTGTACTCATAAGTACCGTCATCTTGGACTGGGTATTGTTTCAAAACAAAATTGTCGCCTTATCGCAGGCAGGGTATCAACAAACAATCGGCGTAGAAATCGGCTTATTGCTTAGTGCTGTGGTATTAGCCCTAACTGCTCGCCGCTTTCAAGCGCCCAAGCCCTTCGTTGAGCAAACAAGTGAAGCCGCTTCGACAGCCCAGTCTCTCACCAGAGGCTAAAAAAATAGGGCAGTGATGTAACCATCACTGCCCTTTTATCATCTATAGCCATTAGTGTGGCGTAATATGCTCAACCATCAATTGCAAACTTTGCTGGTTTCTAAACTCATTAACATCAAGCTTATATGCAACCTCTGCCCATTCGATATTTGGATTTGGCCACACTTGCGTATCAACGTTAAACGCGATAGCGTCAACCACGAGGTTAGAACCTTCCGGCTCTAACACCAGCTTTAAATGCTTCTCACCGACTATTCGCTGTTGAATCACGCGAAACTTGCCATCAAAGCACGGCTCAGGAAAACCTTGCCCCCATGGGCCTGCATGACGTAACTGAGTCGCAAGCTCTAAATTAAACTCGCCAGCGCTTAGTTCACCATCTGATAATATCTTACCACTGAGCTGATCGCTGGTGAGCGTTTGTGCGGCTAATTGCTCAAAAAGCTCAGCAAACCGAGAAAAATCACTTTCTTTAATTGAGAGGCCAGCCGCCATTGCATGGCCACCAAACTTTAGAATTAACCCCGGTTCCAATGTATTAATGCGCTCGAGTAAGTCACGTAAATGTAACCCTTCAATAGAACGGCCAGAGCCTTTGAGCTCTCCATCGCCACTATCGGCAAACACAATAACAGGACGGTGAAACTTTTCTTTAATTCTTGAGGCGACAATCCCACTCACTCCTTGATGCCATTCAGGGTGAAATAATGCAAATGCATAAGGGATATCCCCTTCCCCTTGGCTAAATGGCAGTTGCTCAATAATTTTCAGCGCCTCTTGCTGCATGCCCGCTTCAATGGCACGTCGATCTTTATTAAAACCATCTAGCTCTGCAGCAATTTCTTTCGCATGATTAGGGTTATCAGTCACTAAACATTCGATACCCAGCGACATATCATCTAAGCGTCCGGCGGCATTAAGCCTTGGGCCGATGGCAAAGCCCATGTCACTAGCCACACAGCGGCTGATATTACGATTCGCGATTTCCAATAACGCTTGAATACCGACACGTGAACGACCAGCTCTGATCCGTGTAATTCCCTGCTCAACCAAGATACGATTATTACTATCAAGCGGCACCACATCGGCCACAGTACCCAACGCCACAATATCGAGAAACTCAGCCATATTTGGCTCAGGTATATTCATCTGGGCAAAATAGTTTTGCTGACGCATTAATGCACGCAGTGCCAACATCACGTAAAACGCGACACCAACCCCCGCCAGGTTTTTACTCAAAAATGAGCAGTCAGGTTGATTCGGGTTCACGATTGCATCAGCTTGTGGCAGTTGCTGACCCGCAAGGTGATGATCGGTAACAACTACTTTTATTCCTAATGCTTGCGCCCGCGCAACCCCATCGATAGACGAGATCCCATTATCCACCGTCATAATCAACTGCGTGCCTTGCTGATGGGCAATATCAACAATCGGGGTTGACAGACCATAACCAAAATCGAAGCGATTAGGCACAATGTAATCAACATTAGTAGCACCAAAACGACGTAATGTTAGCAATGACAAAGCGGTAGATGTCGCGCCATCAGCATCAAAGTCACCAACAATAGTGATTTTGTTATTAGACTTAATGGCTTCAAATAGCAGTTGAGCGGCTTTATCGCTATCTTTTAGAGTATTGGGATTAAGTAAGTTTTTGAGTTGGTACTCAAGCTCACTCGCTTGAGAGATCCCCCTTGCGGCATAAACTCGCTGCAATAATGGCTGCGAAATAAAATGAAGATGAGAACAGTCTCCTGCCTTACGGCGCTCAATGATAGGAGTCACAACAAAACCTTACAAATAAAAATAAAGCCATAGAATAACACGCATCACAAATGATCAGGCAAAGAAGTAGCAAAGCGTGATCAATAAACAAGGAAGCCATTGATTACAACGACTAACTTGACTAAGATCGAGGGTTAATAATGTTCGTAATCAAAAACAACATGCGTCTCTTTGCTGATCAAGGATCTCTTTAATGAACCCTAGTTTATATTTTATTTATGACTCACACTGCCCTTGGAGTTATGCTTGTACACCTTTAGTTATTCAACTGGAACAAGCATTCCCAGACTTGCAAATTTACGCGTGGCATTGTGCGCACTATGATGGCAGAGATCACTTATCAGCGAAGCAACTAAGCGCTATTACAGATCAAAGTACTGTCACCTTTGGCCAATCTTACCAAGCACAAGCCAATCAAACAAAAGACGCAACCCTAAGCGCGAACTTTTTAGCTTGGATTCAGCACAAGCAACCAAACAAGTTACTACCTGCACTAACGCAATTACAACAATTACACTTTGGCTCAGGCGTGGAATTTACTCAGGCAAGTGACTTCGATCCAATTATCGAACAGCTTAAGTTATCGCCATCTGCTAAGATATTTAAAGATAAACTAAACAACCAAGCACAAGACACTTTATCCGATGTAACTGAATTGCAAGATTTTATTGGCACAACATCATTTCCAGCATTACTATTACTAACGGGTGATAAAGGTGTATTATTAAACCATGCGTTATATCTAAAGCAGCCCGCAACGATTATAGATGCGGTTAAGCAAGAACTGACCTAATTACAAACTGCCCCATAATAATCAACAAGCTTAATAGGTGACGATAATGGAATATCATGACTTATCTTTCGGGAAAATTTTTATTATTAATGACGACCTTGCCGAGGTCGTTGTGGATGGTGGTATCGAGATAACAACAACCATGGTTAGCGAATTTCATGGTTATTTACTTGCTCGTTTTCAACATCCTTTTGGTTTACTCATCAATAAGACCAATGCCTACTCCACGGAGTTTAATGCCCAAACCCAGTGTGGCACTCTTAAGCAAATAAAACGTATTGCTATTTACGCCCCAACTAACATGGCAACACTCAGTGCCAACTTTATGGCTTCAGTCCCTAGAGATGTCAACATACCTATTAAAGTATTCAATAATAGAGATGACGCACTGCATTGGTTAGATCCACTAGCCTTACCAGTAGCCAATCATTATAATTAAGCTTAATTTAATGCATAACGTCAAATCAGAATTATGATAAAAATAGATTTTTCACAGCAAAACAGAGATGCCGCTAACTCATTTCATCAACAACGTAACATCATCAAGAAAGTATGCCGTGGTGAAAAAGTTAACTGTGAGCACTGCCAACAAGTATTAACACTAACCCCGCCAGTAGAAGGCGTCGCTTACATCAGTTGCCAAAAAGGATGTACGAAAGTAGAGTTAGAGTTAGACAGCTAAAAAGAGAGCCTTTTGGCTCTCTTCTTTTATTAACTTTTTAATACTTCTAATAACTTCGCAGGCGGTTGATAACCTGGGATAAGTGTACCATCATCAAGGACAATCGCTGGTGTACCTGTCACGCCAAATTCGACACCTAACTGATAATGATCGGGAATTCGGTTCGGGCATACCGATTGAGCAATCTCAGTGCCAGACTTTAAATCATCCATAGCTTTACGTTGATCACTACTACACCATAATGATTCCATTGATGCCCACGTTTTAGAATCCTGCCCACCTCTAGGGTAAGCCATATAACGCACCGTAATACCTAAATCATTATATTGCTGCATTTGAGAATGGAGGCGGCGACAATAACCACAATCCACATCGGTAAATACAGTTACTGTATATTGTTCGTCTTTTGCTGGGTAAACAATCATTGAGCTAGCATAGCTTTCTAATTTAGCATTGCGCATCTTGGCCATAGCCCCTTCAGTTAAATTTGTAAAACCATTAACTGTATCGAAGATATTACCGCGCATAATGTAACGACCATCTTGTGAGCTATAAAAAATACCTCGGTCAGTCATTACCTCGAATAAACCATCAATCGGCATTGGTTTGACTGAGCTAACGGATAAGCCCAACTTCGCCGTTAGCATCGTTTTAAGCTTATTTGAAGAGTCTGCGTTCGCTAATGCTCCAAATGATAATGTTGCAATAAGCCCCGTGACTAATAATGATTTAACTAATTTCATTTTCATTCTCAATTTTTTGTCTAATAAATGATTGTAACACTTACTTAAAAAATCATCTCGTGTTCTATAAGACCGTATTAGCCCATTTAAATTTCATTACACAGGCCAATTGTTATTTTTTTAATCGATAAACTGAATATTAACTCGCGACGTGAGCTGTAAAATAAGCTCATAACAGATGGTGTCAGCATATTGAGCCACCTCCTCAACAGGCAGTTCAGCCCCCCATAAAGTGACATCATCGCCACATCTAACTTGATGCTGCAGGCCAATATCAACGGTAATCATATCCATCGATACACGACCGACAATCGGAAATCGCTGACCATTAATGAGTACAGGAGTGCCTGTTTTCGCATGCCGAGGATAACCGTCGCCATACCCAATAGCGACAACAGCTAACGTTGTATCTTGCGTGGTAGACCAACTCGAACCGTAACCTACTTTCTCGCCCGCCTGTAATGACTTTATAGCAATTACACTTGAGGTTAATGTCATCGCAGGCTCAAAGCCATCTTGTTTTCCGGTGCGATTGATCATCGGAGAACAGCCATAAAGTAATAATCCAGGTCTAATCCAATCAGCATGGGTTTGTGGCCAGGCTAAAATAGCTGCGGAATTTGCCAAGGTAAGTTCGCCTACCTGCCCATCAACCAATTGATAAAATTGTTCTGCTTGCTGCTGAGTAAAAGGGTTATTAAGGTCGTCCGCACAAGCAAAATGCGTCATATAGTTGAAGGGTTGAGCAATATAATCGATATTTTTTAATCGACGAATAATATCTTCAAACTCACGCGCATGGATCCCCAAACGGTTCATCCCTGTGTCAACTTTTAACCACACATTAAGCTGACCGGATAAGCTGATCTGCTCAAGCATTTCTACCTGTTCAAGGCTATGAATGACTGTTTGTAAATTATTTGTCAGTAAAATTTCTATATCGGATAGCTGAAAAAAACCTTCAAGTAGTAAAATAGGTTTAACAACACCACCAGCTCGTAAGGCTAATGCTTCTTCAAGCCTCGCCACACCAATGGCATCGGTGTCAGTTAAAATATTAGCCATTTCTAGTAAGCCATGCCCGTAAGCATTAGCCTTAAGCACAGAAATAATTTTACTATGCGGTGCTAAAGAGTTTATACGATTAAAATTATGTAACACTGCCTTGCGGCTAATTAGCGCATTAACAGTACTCATATTAACCCTTAATACTCATCATCAAATGAGGGGCCAGCATAGTTATCAAATCGAGAAAACTGACCTTGGAAGGTTAGACGACATTTACCAATAGGTCCGTTACGCTGCTTACCGATAATAATTTCGGCCGTGCCTTTGTCTTGACTATCATCGTTATAAACCTCATCACGATAAATGAACATGATTAAATCAGCATCCTGCTCAATCGATCCTGATTCACGAAGATCTGAGTTAATCGGGCGTTTGTCCGCACGTTGCTCTAGACCACGATTTAACTGTGATAATGCTACAACCGGGCATTGTAATTCTTTCGCTAGGGCTTTTAATGAACGTGAAATTTCGGCAATTTCTAAAGTACGATTATCAGCGAGTGCTGGGACTTGCATTAACTGCAAGTAATCAATCATAATCATTGATACACCGCCATGCTCACGTGCGATACGACGCGCTCTTGAACGAACCTCGGTTGGTGTTAGACCCGACGAATCATCAATATACATCTTACCTTGCTCAAGTAAAATGCCCATCGTCGATGATACGCGTGCCCAATCGTCATCCTCTAATTGACCTGTACGTACTTTAGTTTGGTCAACTCGCCCTAGCGATGCCAGCATTCTCATCATGATCGATTCAGAGGGCATTTCTAGAGAGAAAATAATCACAGGCTTATCTTCATTCATCGCTGCATATTCAGCTAAATTCATCGCAAACGTTGTTTTACCCATCGATGGACGAGCCGCAACGATAATCAAATCCGATGGCTGCATACCCGCCGTCATCTTATCGAGGTCACCGTAACCCGTTGAAACCCCCGTAACACCATCATGCGGGTTATTATAAAGCTCTTCAATTTTATCAATAGTACTACCCAAGATTTGCTTAATATCTTGCGGGCCTTCTGAGGCATTAGTGCGCTTTTCAGCAATCTTAAATACTTTACCCTCGGCAAAGTCTAATAGTTGAGCACTATCACGCCCTTCTGGTTCAAAACCAGCTTCAGCAATTTCATTCGCAACGCCAATCATATCCCGCACCACCGCACGTTCTCGTACGATATTGGCGTAAGCTGAAATATTCGCTGCACTAGGCGTGTTTTTTGCCATCTCACCGATATAGGCAAAACCACCAACCGACTCAAGCTCATTCTCACGCTCAAGCGCTTCAGATAAAGTCACTAGATCAATCGGATTACCACTTTCGACCAAGTCATGCATATAACGGAAAATAATGCGGTGGTCTTTCCGGTAGAAATCATCGGCAACTACAAGTTCCGATACCCGATCCCATGACTCATTATCAAGCATCAAACCACCAAGCACAGACTGCTCAGCTTCTAATGAGTGTGGTGGAACTTTTAACGCCTCGACTTGCGTATCGGGTTTAAACGGTTTCTTATTTTTAGATTTGAACTGCTGTTGTTGCGCCATGGGAGAATATTACCAAAAGTCTAATGATGCCATTATCTAACACTGGCTAATTTTATCAACGACTCTTTTAACGCCAAGTGAACAAGCTAACGGAATTTAAATCAAGGAAAGAGCCCAGTTTTGCCAATTAAAGCGAACTCAAAAGGACATAACGGGGCAAATTTATACCACCAGCTTCTAAGGTTCCCCCACTAACTGAGGTAGATTTACTTGTAGTACGACATCTTCAATCACTTCAACCTGATTAAACATATCGACGGTTTTTAACAGTTTTTGCAGTGTAAAACGCTGACGAACGCTAGCGTTTAAACCTTCAAACTCCGCTATCACTTGGAATAACCACATCTCGGCATCCCACTCTAAAGCCTGTTGGGCTAGATGCTGTAATGCGCTCAATGGTTCAGTGACATCAAACACGGCTATAAAGTAATTCTCGACATCCTCTTTAAGCTGCTGATGACGAGCTTCAACCACTAGCTCCTGTTCAAGTTCAAATTCGGTGCCCGCTGCTAATGGTTCACTGTAATCATTGGTGCTAATGGCCAAAGTACGAACCATATCACCTAAAGCTTGCTGCTCCCCAACTTTATCTAAAGCAATGCTTGCACTAGCAATAATTGGCGCCGCTTGATTCACTAATTCGGGTACCTGTGTTCGATTTGTGTAATCACCGACAATAAAGTTTGGATGCTGCTTTAAAAAGGCTACCATATTAGTAATTAATTGCGCACGCTCTTGCTGCTGTCTAAAGCGCGCCATCAATTCAACGAGACGCTTTTGCACTTCAAGTAAAGAACTTGAATGATCTGATATCGTCACTTGCAGTTGACTAACTAATAACTTTCGAAGTGGCCCACTGTTTTGTGCCAGTTCAATCAGCTCATTAAAGTCAATTAATTCAAAACCATCGAGTAAACGGCGTAACTGTTTTTGTGCCAATTCATTTTCGCGAATTTTATCGGCAAGGTTACTCACAAAGCCAAAGTCAGAGTTAAGGCGATTCCATAAACTATCAATTGCATCGCTAAATTGCCCAGTCATATCATGGACACGTTCACTTAACAGCTGAAAGTGATGCTCACTGGCGACATAATCGCCTCGATATTGCGCATCAGAGAAATGTTTCACCTGAGTGCGAATTTGTTCTATCTGCCCTGCAACATCAGCGTTAACTTGGCGCTTGCGTTCATCCTCAGTCAGACTGGCAATCAATCGACTAACATCAGGTCGCAAGGCAAGTGGTTGTTGCTCATCTGGGCGATGTAGAATTCGCGCTTTAACCAGCTTATCCAGCACGTTTTCATTGACACTAACTTCGTCAAAGTGACCTCGTAAATACGCGCGCATCAACTGTTCACTGTGCTTACCTATCAAGCCTAGTCGCTCAACCCCCAACGCATGTAAACGGCTCTGCGGACTTTGGTTTGAGCCAGTTACTTTTTTTGGTACTAAACTCACCATCAAAACATCGACTCTTGCTGTGGCATATCATCAAGCGGAAGTGATTCTTCGTCTTTAATAAAACGTACTAATTCAATCAGCTGCTCAATCTTCCCCGTCACAATATAATATTGGCGATCCTTATGCGGCTGCTGTAAATAACCAGTTTCTTTTAGACGCTTAAAGACTTGCTTTAACTGTTGGTCAAGTTGCTCACTGTTTGATTTAAAGAAACGATCGGCTGCCAGCTGATTAAAACGTTGACGTAAAGATTGGTTATCTTCAGTGCGCAGTGCAAACTCTTGAAACTTGATCGTATCCCCGGCGGTGAGCGAACCATCTCGCCCTAGCGCTTCCTGAACTAGCTGCATCCATTCAAGAAGCGGCAATAACGACTGCACCGTTTGCTTAAACTCTTTACCTAAGTGTTCACGGGCGGTGCTATTGAGTTCTTGATAGGCCAGAAAAAACACGCTGCCATCCTGACTTTGCGCTAATCGCCTATTTAATGGACGTAGAAAATGATTAAGCTCTTCTCTAACAACCTCATCTTGTAATCGACGAAACGCTTCTTCATCGGTGACCTGACAAATACTTGCCCCAGCTAATAAGGCTTCGAGTAACGGGCCATGTTCAATCATTAGCTAAGCTCCTTAGTAATATTTGTCACCCCTTGTACAGCATTAAGCTGTTGGGTCAATCGCGCTTCAATACGATTTGTTTTTGGCTCAATACGTTGTAAACGTTTTTTCTGTTTATCAATTAAGTAACGGTGTTTAAATAGGGTTAAAACGTCTGACTCTGGATTAGGAAACGCCCCGACGATAGAGATATTGTTGCTGTCACAGGCATTAAACAGCTTTTCAACATTATGATAAGCTAACGTACCTATCTCATCGATTGGCCAATGTACTGCGATATTCGCCTCACCACGTAACAAACGGGTAAATGCCAATAAAAATTTACATAAGATCAGGTAAGCCATACCGTGACTTGATGACTCAAGTAATTGGCGATCATTTTTGATCACTAAGTCATTACCGCCTTCATTTAAATGCAGCTCAAGACGTAGCAATGACTCAATCGAATAACTAGAATCAGCCCGTAATAGCTCAACCACATCTGCTAGCGCATCAATGTATTCGTCACTTGGTAACTCTTTGCCTGTTTCACGCCATTGCTCATACAGTGCGGCGAAACGCTTCAATGGTGACCAAAAATTTAGCTCATCAACCGTTGAAATGATTCTAACCTCCGAACGCTTGATTCCATCCAAGGTTAAATCATCCGCTACGGCAGCAGTCAAACGTTTACTTTGTCCAGAGATACGACGATTAATATCACTAAATACAGTGAAGAACTTATGGAGATCGCCACCAATGGTTTCCCCCTGCTCTAAAATTTGACGCTGTTGATCCGCTAAAATACGTAATAAGTCACTAAAGATTGGTAATCGTTGGCGTAAATCTGCCTCTTGGTCGAGGCGAGAAAGCTCACTCGTCATTAAATCTAAAAACTGTTTTTGGGCATCGAGAGCCAATTGTGCTTCAAACTGATTAAGTTGCTCTTTTAACGATGTTTGAGTCTTACTACGCTGCTCCAAGCCTTGTATAGCACGGCTTAAACGTTCACTTTGATCGCCATTAATTGCGCTCAGGCCATCCGCCAATGAATTATCTAGTACCAGCTGGGTTAAACGAGCAACGACTAGCATTAAGCGTTCGATTAACTTAGTTAAACTATGCATTTGGCTTTGCAACTCATCACGTTGTGACTCTAGCTGCTGTTGCTCCACTTTAAATTGTGCTTTTTGCTGAGCTAATTGTGCTTCACTTTGCTGACGCTGTGACTTTAAGCTTGCCTCTTGCTCTAAATAGCGAGGACGGTTCTTTTGCCATTCAACTTCCATGAAGTGACGATACTCACGAAGTTCATCTTGACGCGAACGTACCTCACTGATTTTCTTCTCTAAGCGCTTTATCTCAGTCTTTAGCTGTTCTAACGTCGCAGGGTCAATGTCTTTGTCAGCTAACTCACGTTTAAAAGCATCTTCTAACTGCTTTATTTGCGTTTTATTGCTTTGACGTTTGCTATCAATTTGAGCTTCTAATTCACCAATTTGTTGCGAAAAGTACTCAATTTCTTGCTGCCAATCCGCTTTAAATTCCAGCATCTGCTGTTGATGGTCACTTTTCAGCTGTGTTAAATTTTGTAGTTTCGTTTGATTTAAGCGCTCGATTTGTGTCTTAGCTTCTTTCAAACCAACACTCGCTTCTTCTCGACGCTTAGTTAATGAGGCCTGCATGGCTTGTTGAAGTCTAGCCTTAGACTCTTTCGCAAAATCAACTTCCGTAACAATTTCAGCAACCCGTTGCGTTGCCTGTTGATGCTGTTCAAGTAACGACTTTACTACTTGATGTTGTGAAGTCAGAGCCGCCTCCGCAGCTCCCTGCTGCTCTTGTGCACTGCTAAGACGCAAGCAAAGCTGCTCTTTTTCAATACTCAAAGCGGCTTCATCTTGAGCGTAATGAGGCGCAGCAATGTCTGCAAGGCTAACCTTAACACCAAATAAATCAGCTCCCTGAGCATCTCCTAATTGTGGCTGGAGATCGCTACGTTCTAGCAACTCCTCATTAATCACCTTGCCAACAGTATTCTCCCAACCTTCAACGTGCGCGCGTAAATAGTGACGTAAGCTGCCTTGTTCAGGACTAATTTGCTGCTCTAATAAGCGCAACTTTTTAGATAGCTGGTGCACCACTGTACGTGCTTGTTCTAGATCATTTTGCGTGTGTTGCTGCTGTTCGCGAGCTTGCTGATGCGCACGTTGCTCTTTATTCGCCAGCTGATTAAGTTCACGCCATTTATCCTGAACCAAATCAAGTCTTTTATCCGCTAAAGCAAGCTCTTCTTGCTCTTGCTGTGTCGGCCCCATGTTATCAATCTGAGTTTGGCGCTCAATTTGTTGATGCCTAAACTCTGAAATTTGATGGTCAAACTCACTTGCTAGTTGCTCTTTACGCTCGTTATATTGCTCTTGTAAGCTATCTCGTTTATCACTTTGCAGTTGACGAGTGTGCTCTCTTTCGCCTTCAATAGCGCGTATTTGTTTTTGATTCTTTAGAAGCAAACGTTCAAGAGAGTCGGTCAGGCTGATCTTTTGCTGATTTAACTGTTGCTCCAAATCACCATATTGTTCAAGCAAAATTCGGTAGTGATTTTGTTGCTCGCTTAATTGTTCAATCCATAATGGCAAAGCGGTTGCATCGCTGGCTAACTGCTCCATATCACTGTCAATGTAATCATCATAACGTCCTTGGATAAAATCTAGGCGTTGCTCAGTCGTCTGCAACTCGGCCTTAATTTGACTTAACTGACTATTAAGCTCGGCTTCACGCTGGTTAAACTCACCTTTTAAAACAGATACTTGTTTACGTAGCGTTTTCTCTTGCTGATCCAGATCAGCATGCTGAGTACGACTCAATCCTAAATCATCAACCAGTAAAGGGGTTAATTGTACTAATTGCCCTTCGACCACATTAAGCTTATTAGCGATTTGTTCAATATCGCCATGTTGTGTCTCCAAAGTACTTAAACGCATTGATTGTCGTATTTGTTTAATCCACTCACGCGCTTTAGTATTTTTAACCCGCGTGGTCGGTTGAACTAATCCATCTTCTTCAAAGATCGCCGCCAACATCGTCTTAAGCGTATCCATTTTGCCTTCTTTGGCGTGCACTGCACTAACCAATTTCTCAAGATGGCGAATCTTATGGCGGGGGGCAACTAATGAGTAACGTGCAGCTAATTGGCGCAATTTGATTCCATCTTTGGTATTACCGCGCAGCGTTGACACATCATTTTGAATAATCGAACGAAATTCACTAGTCGCATTAAGCTTCGGTGATCTATCAATTTGCTGGACTTTAAGCTGGGCTAACCACTGATCAGGCTCAAACGCATTCACTTTACCATCACGATCTTGATACAGTAGTTGGCTCTTATCATAAGGGCCATCCACAAAACGGTACTGCACTCCATCTTTTGGCGAATGTGTTAAGACAGCCTGACATACCTGCCCTTCTTCACGCTGGTATTCATAGACCAAGTAACTATTGGACTGAGGCAGGTAAAAATCCCCAAACTTACTGCGTGTTTTGGGCACCACCTTACTTGGTAACTCACCAAAAAAGACCGGAACTAATCGTTGCAAAGTCGTTTTACCCGATGCGTTGGTACCACAGATATTGGTGTGGCCATCTAGCGATAACTCAACAACTCCGGGTAAGTGCGTGTGAATTAAAATGATACGGCGTAAGCTAGCCATAAATACCTCAAAAGAACCTAGTTAAATCCATTGCCCACATAATATAGTGAAAATATTGAAGCACAAGTGGTGCAATTAACAATCTAACTATTCTAAAGTGTCTTTCATTTAACTGTTCAAAATCATAGCAAATCTCTCGCTCTATTCACTAAGCACTGTTTTAGTTAGCCACTAACACATAACCATGTAATACTTAACCCCTCTGACGGAATAGGAGCCACATACAGATAGTGAATAAAGTTGAATTAAGCCAAGATGAAAACCTATCTTTCACCCTAAATCACCGCCTATTACCCATGGCGCAGCATCGTGTCGACTTATACTTCTCTTTACCTAATGAAATGGGGATTAGCCCACAAACGTTGGATGAACAAAGCTATTTTCATAGTAGTATCAAAACACGTTCAGCTTATTACTCAGATCAGCTTCACTTACCGCTGGTACGCAGTCGTTTTATTAGCGCAAAAAAAGGGCAGCAGGATGACTATCGAGTCAATCTCAACTTATTTTGCTATCAAATTAAAATGGCCCTTGATACCGACATCAAGCAAGCATTACAACAAAAAGATTCTGCCGATTTTTACCCGCTAGCTTGTGAGTTAGCTCAGCAGTCAATTAATCTGTTAAGAAAGTTACGTCGTAATAGCCCAAATGATAAAAAGCTCCTGTCTTATTATGAAAACGCTGACAATTATTTAAGCTGGCATGTCGAGCAATCGTTTTTAAAGCTCTTGGCTAAAGCCCCTAAAACGAGTGACGACAGTGATTACCGAGAACAACTATTAGAGTTATGCCGCAGTGAAAAGCAATATCGCAAAGAACAACAGTTTAATTCTCAAATCACCTTGGATGATCCCAATCGCATCACCAATAAAATGCGCTTACTCCAGCGCCTTATTGAATACGGTGTTGTTTTTAAAAAAGATGTTAAACACCTAAATAAAAACCTAAAGCGTCTCGTCAGAGGAACTGTAACTGCGATTATTATGGCATTGGTTATGACTCTCGTCTTAAATGCTCGCTCTTCATTCGCTGAAGTAACATTGTTATTAGTCGCCATTCTCGGACTAATTTACGGATTACGGGAAACGTTTAAAGATGAAATAACCCAACTGATTTGGCGTAAGATTCAACATGGCCGCCCCAAATGGCAACACAGTTATAGCAATAGCGCTACCAAAACAAAAGTTGCGAACCAGTTAATCTGGTTAGAGTATATAAAAGATAAGCATTTACCCGAACTGGTGCATAAACAGTTCAATAAACGACGGCAGCAAAACAAGTTGGCAGCACAGTTGTTGCATTTCCGCAGTGAAACTCGCGTTGTCGCTAAAAAGTTTTTACCTGGCTACGATGAAATTCAACAGCAAGTCACCTTTAATTTAGCCCCTTTTGTGCGCTACTTAAAAAAAGGAGAAGGTCGCTTATATTCCCTTGATGGCAATAAGGTCAGTCAACAAGGTGTTGAAAGACGATATCAAATCAATACTGTACTCACTCAAACCACCGATAATGGAGTTCATGTTCAGCGCTTTAAGATTACCTTGAATCGCTCCGGAATCATCAATATTGAAGCGATGAAAGCGTTAAATCAAGGTTGATAATAGTACGATTCATGAGTATTGTTTATAAATATATTACAGCGACTCCGTGCTATACTTATATTTATTAGACTTACTTTAATTAACAGTAAGGAAAAACTATAACGTATGAAAATTTATCACTTTTTTCTCGTTTGCATATGTTTTTTATTGTCATATTTCCCAGTACATGCTGAGCCTCTCGATAAAGTAACCTTACAATTAAAGTGGGTTCATGCGTTTCAATTTGCTGGTTATTACGCGGCTAAAGAACAAGGTTATTACCAAGAAGTTGGCCTTGACGTTGATATTGTCCCCGCAGCACCAGAAACTGATGTCGTAGACCTGGTAAGCACAGGTAAAGCGGAATATGGCGTCGGAACTAGCTCCTTAATACTAGCCTTTCATCAAGGGAGGCCTGTTAGTGTACTCGCAGCTATCTTTCAACATTCTCCTCAAGTACTCATCACCAAACAAAAAAGTAGTACCCAGAGCATTCATGATATTATTAATGGCTCTATCATGCTGGAACGACAATCCGATGAAATTATTGCTTATTTAAAGCAAGAAGGCATTTCCACTGCACAATTACAGCTTCATGAACACAGCTTTAATCCATATGATTTGATTAACGATAATGTCGATGTAATGACAGCCTATGTAACGAATGAAACCTATTTTCTTCATAAAGAAGGTGTCGAATACCATGCTTACACTCCTCGTTCTGCTGGTATCGACTTTTATGGTGATAATTTATTTACCAGTACGCAAGAGCTTAAAAACAACCCAGAGCGAGTTAAAGCATTTAAAGAAGCGAGCCTTAAAGGTTGGCAATACGCGATGGCTAATCCACAGCAAACCGTTGAATTAATATTAAGCCAGTACCCAACAAGCTATACACAGGAATTTTTAGCTTTTGAAGCTGAGAAAATGATTCCACTATTACAACCGACCCTTGTCGAGCTCGGCTACATGAGCTTAGGGCGTTGGCAGCATATCGCACAAACCTATGTCGAGCTAGGGATGTTGCCCGCGAATGTTTCGCTGGATGGCTTTATTTACACTCCAGAGAAGCATCAAAATAATCAATGGCTGTACCGAGTATTGGCGATAGCTTTAACCTTATCTGTCATTCTGACTTACATTACAATCCATATCTTAAAGCATAATAAGAAATTAGATTACGCATTAGGTGAAAGCAAAAAAGCAGAACAAACAGCGTGGAATCAAGCTAACTTAGATACACTCACCAAGTTGCCTAACAGTCAATTATTTAACGACAGATTTGAGCAGGAATTAAAACAAGCGGAACGCCAAAACGTCAAAGTAACTATGCTTTACATAGATCTTGACCGCTTTAAAGAAATTAATACCAGCCATGACACTAAAACCGGGGATCAGTTATTACAGCAGGTAGCGATTCGATTAAAACATTGCGTGAGAGGCACCGACACTGTCGCTCGGTTATATGATGACAAGTTTGCCATTCTTATCGGAGGAATTAACCAACAAAGCGATATTGATAAAATCGTCAATTCCATTTTACAAAAATTACACGCGCCCTTTGAAATGTCAGTCAGTACCTTTTACCTTTCAGCGAGTATTGGTTTAGCTATTTACCCGACTGACGGCCAGACAATCAATAAGTTACTAGAACGGGCAGAGGCGGCTAAAAGTAAAGCCAAAGAGAACGGTCGTAATCAATTTCAATATTACACGGCAACCATGCATAAACAAGCAATGGATCGTATTCAACTAAACAAAGACCTCCATAAAGCATTGACACAACAAGAGTTTACCTTAGCGTATCAACCTATATTAAACCTTAATAGTAACGAAATAGTGAGTATTGAAGCCTTGGTTCGTTGGCAACATCCAACGCTAGGTGAAATACTTCCCGAACAGTTCATTACCATTGCTGAAGAAACCGATACCATTATCGAGTTGGGAGACTGGGTTTTTAGGCAAGCGGTCCATCAATTAAAAATTTGGCAAACAAAATTTAATCCAGATCTAAGCATTCATATTAACACTTCACCAAAGCAATTTGAGCAAAGTGAACAAGAATTGGCTGCGTGGTTGGATTATCTAAAAGAAGTTGACTTAGCCGATGATACTGTTGTTTTAGAGGTCACGGAAAGACTATTGCAGAAACAGCAATCCGATATCAGCGAACGTCTCAAGCAGTTAACTAACTCAGGACTACAAATTGCTTTAGATGACTTTAGTACTAGCTACTCATCATTAAGCTATATCAAGCATTTCAGTCTCGACTTCATCAAAATTGATCGCCGCTTTGTCGATAAAATCGTGAGTAACTCACAAGAGCTTATGTTATGTGAAATCATCATTGTTATGGCACATAAACTCGGTTTAAAAGTTATCGCAGAAGGGATTGAGACTCCTGAGCAACTAGAGTTATTACAGCAGTCGGGGTGTGATTACGGTCAAGGTTTCCTGTTCCATAAAGCCCTTAATGAAAATGATTTAACGAAACTATTCGCCTCCCAAAAAATTACTGAAACACCAAATTTATAAGACTGAATACGCTATTGGTCAACTGTTAACTAGCTAAGATAAGTTAACAAACCAAGCACTTGCTTAGTTTGTTGGCCTGTGTTTCAATCATCAGAATGAAGTGGAATTAGCCAAAAGGCTAATTCCACTTATTTCAATATAAACTTCACTTTGGATTGTTCAATGCCTTACGTTCCACTTAATGACAGTGACGCTTCACTTTTAGTCAAAAGCCTAATCGATGACGGGTTACTCGTTGATGAAAGTAGCGCCAAAGGACGACTGCTAAAGGCGTCTGCGGAGCTTTTCAAAAGCAAGGGTTATGACAAAACAACGGTACGCGATATTGCGAACCAAGTTGGTATCCAATCTGGTAGTATTTTTCATCACTATGCTAGTAAGCAAGCCATACTATGCGCAGTGATGGAACAAGCGATTATATTGAATATGGCACGGCTACGCTTAGCACTTAGCTTGAACGAAACGTTAAAAGAGCAACTCCACGCCCTGATCTTATCTGAGTTACAAGCTATTATTTTAGATAACGGCATTGCGATGGCAGTACTAGTCTATGAATGGCGATCTTTAGAAAACGAAAACAAACAAAAAATTCTCGAACTACGTGATGAATATGAACAAATATGGCTTGATATATTAACTCAAGCACACCACCAGCAGCTCATCAATACCACACCAATGGTACTACGCAAGTTACTCACAGGGGCTATCAGTTGGACAACCAACTGGTATAAACCACACGGAGAGTTATCAATCGATGAGCTAGCAGAAATGACATTAGCATTAGCAATTAATAATAATCTTAAGAATTAAAGGAGACATTATGGACGCATCATTTTGGAACGGAAAGCGCGCTCCTGGCATAAAAGATACTATAGATGTCTCACAATATGAGACCGTCATTGATGTTATAGAGCATGCTTTTAAAGCCTACCCCCAACGTCCCGCATTTACAGGCTTAGGGCATACTCTCACATTCCAAGACATTGACTTTTTAAGTGCTTCTTTTGCTCACTACTTACAACAACATACTAATTTAAAGCCTGGTGACTCCATTGCGATTCAGATGCCTAATGTGTTGCAATACCCTATCGCCATGTATGGCGCGTTACGCGCAGGGTTACGTGTAGTCAATACAAACCCGCTTTATACCGAATCAGAAATGTTGCATCAGTTTAATGATGCAGATGTCAAAGCACTACTATGCATGGATGTTTTTGCAAAATCTGTACAGAATATTCTGCCTCAAACCAATATCTCAACAGTCATCGTCACTAGCCTTGCCGATATGTTGCCCACAATGAAACGCGTTGCTATTAATGCAGCAGTCAAATACATCAAGAAGATGGTTCCCTCTTATTCATTACCAAACGCTCATTCATTCCGGCATATTATTCAACAACACTATAATAAAGAGTTTGAGCCAACCCACATGAAGGGAAGTGATGACACTATTGTCTTGCAATATACGGGCGGTACAACAGGTGTCTCAAAAGGTGCTGAATTAACGAATCGCAACTTAGTTGCCAACATGCTCCAAGCAGCAACAATGCTAGAACAAGAGGATAATCAGGGCAATCGTTTAATTAACTTAGCCAACGCGAGTGCTGTTGCCCCCTTGCCGCTTTATCATATCTATTCTTTTACTGTTCATTTAATGGCATTTTTCCATCTAGGAATGCACAGTGTTTTAATTGCAAATCCTCGTGACACAGACGCCTTTATTAAAGCAATGAAACCTTGGCAGCTGACTGGTTTTATTGGTTTGAATACCCTTTTTGTTTCTCTAATGGCTAACCCAAAATTCAAGACGTTGGATTTTAGTAAAATGAAGTTTACTCTCTCAGGCGGTACCGCACTGCATGAAGATACAGCTATTCGTTGGAAAGAAATGACCGGTTCAAGTATCTCAGAAGCTTACGGGCTTACAGAAACCTCTCCAGCCGTCACAATGAATCCACTAAATGGTCATGAAAAACTTGGTACAGTGGGTCAAGCCCTACAAGAAACAGCCGTCATGTGTATTGATGACAACGAGAATGAAGTCGCTCTTGGCGAACGTGGTGAGCTTTGTATCCGAGGGCCACAGGTTATGAAAGGTTATTGGCAACAAGAGCAAGCAACCAAAGACGCTTTTACGAAAGATGGCCTATGGTTTAAGACAGGAGATGTTGCAGTTATCGACGAGCAAGGCTATGTGTCTATCGTTGACCGTATCAAAGATATGATCTTAGTATCAGGATTCAATGTATACCCGAATGAAATTGAAGACGTCTTATCCACTCACCCAGAAATAGAGAACTGCGCAGCAATAGGTGTTCCAGATGATCATAGTGGTGAAACCGTAAAAGTATTCATTATTGCAAAAGGTGATAAACAATTAAGTATTGATGAAGTAAAAGATTTTTGCCGCAAAAAGCTCACAGCCTATAAATTACCTCGTCAATTAGAATATCGTAATACGCTACCGATGACTCCTGTAGGTAAAATTTTACGTCGCGAGTTAAGGTGATATTTTAATCTCAATCGATAAAAACGGCTTTGATTATAAATCAAAGCCGTTTTTCTTTATCTAAAACCTATTAATTAGTTTTATAGATAACTTTTATTCCCTGAGGTAAAGGGGTGCCTTCAACGACAAAGCTGATTGTTCCTGGGTTCGCTAAGATATAATCAAATATATCTTGTTGCTTTGGTAGTTCGAGAGGCGCTTTTCCACGGCCAGAGAAATTCACTTGAGCCCAAAACGAACGAATCCTAGAGTCCGTTAGTCCGATAACTTTAGCATTAAATAAACCTCGAATAGCAGTATGGTTAGGCATAACAACAGCTTGTGCCGCTATACCGCTATCCAAATCGACTTTTAGCCCCAGATAGGTCTTTTTTATCTGGGATAAAGTAAAATGATGCTTTTCGTTAGATTGGCTGATAACCCAAATATTAGTCGAGCTTAATAGCTGCGCATTAGCGCTTAATGGACTGACAGCGATAAGGATTAATAGAGTGATAAATAATGTTAACTTTTTCATTAGAATACCCACTCTATACCAATCAAGCCTAAAATAGAGTCAGGTTGATAGGGGGATGAATACTTTTCCATTGTTGTAAAATTTAACTCGGCTTTTAATGCAACATGCTCAGTAAGATCGTTGCGAACGCCTAGTATTAAGCTTTCCTGATCTTTTATAACAAGTTGCCCTAAAATCATCTGATACAGCCCAGCGATTGGCTGTAACTCAGGTATAGGGCTAAACTCAACTTCTATGGGCGATAGTGTGTCATCACGTTTCGCATAGGTTAAGTGGAACAAATAGTCAGCAAACACATAGCCAGCACTGATATAGTAGCCTTCACGGTGAGGAATCCACGCAAGATCATGAGTTAACCTGATCCACTCACCTTTTAAAAAATAGTCAAATTTATCATAGCTAAAGCCGACCTGATAATATTCCAATGTATCCGCGATAACAAAAGTTTGAGCTAATTCATCAAAGCCAGCCTGTTGAAACTGCATTTGAGCAAAAGCAAAGACCGGGTCGTCAATATCAAAGTCTGCAGTCGAGTAGCCAGCCCTTACGGTGAGGTCTTCAAACTCTAATGAAAAGAATAAACTCGCTGCGTCTCTGATTTCAGTAAGATAACTGCGATCTTCAAATGCTAATTCATCCTTAAATTGACCAAAAGTCCCCTCAATAGAAAAAGTAGCGTCAGGGAATGTTGCTCTATACGTAGCTGCCAACCCATCGATATGAGAGAACATAAATGACGCATAAACTTCATTGGGTGGTTTAAGCCAATGGTAACTGTATCCTACATTTTGCACATCACTATAATTAAAGAATGCGGTGCGTTGCCGACCAAGTTTAAAACTCCAAGGCGAGTCTGGTTGATATGATAAGTACAACCACTCCAAGCCTGAATTCTTTTTGTCGGCAAAACTGCCAACCAATTGGGCTGTGACAGACAATGAGTTTGTTAATGCTAAATCCCCCTGGATACCCAGTAAACTATCTGGTGTAAAATCTAAGGATTGGTCGTACTCAACAAGCTTATCATTTGCTTGGCCAGCAATGACTCGAGCAAAACCTGAGAACTCAATCTGGCGTTCTGTTGAGGGTTTTGCTTGAACAGGAAAAGAAAGAATAAGCAACGCTAAAAAACAATACAAAAAAACAAGAATAGGTGAGACCAGCCCCCTGTATTTATTCATTTTTACCATACCTTAAGCGTTGGTTAGGAAGAAATTACTTGCGCTAGATTACCATAATTAACAGTTTTTTAAAGAACCTTATGATAGAAGCCTATATGAATATAATCTAAAAATAGGCATCCTTTCACTCATAACTTTCAAACTGTTTTATAGCAGGAGCTTTCTAGGCTTATTATTTAATAACTTTAGCAAATATTACCCTTTCATCTAGTTTTTTTCATTTCTATTTGCAGATAAAATTGAATCTAAGTTGTAAAATAGTATGATATCTATCATTCAATGTGCCGATCGCTAGGCTATTCAGGTTTAACGTAATAATAATTACAATAATCATTAACCTTTAGTCGAATTTAGCACAGGTTTACCGTCTTTTTCGTCCAGACGTGTTATTTTATTACACAATCTGTACAAGCAATAAAACATTCATAAGCTCGTTGCAAGCATTGCACAACTTAGCTATACACGGCTTATGACTTTAGCCACCAGACTAGGGAAACAAAATGTCTAACAAAAATACCATTTATTACACAATGACCGATGAAGCGCCCGCGCTAGCCACCTGCTCACTTTTACCAATTTTTAGAACATTCACTTCAGCTGCAGAAATTGATGTAAAATTGAGTGATATTTCATTGAGCGCTCGTGTACTAGCCGGATTCAACGACAGATTAAAAGAAGAACAACGTGTTGAAGACGGTTTAGCATTTTTAGGTCAGCTTACTCAAGACGAAAACGCTAATATCGTAAAATTACCAAACATCAGTGCCTCTCTACCTCAATTAAAAGCATGTATCGCAGAACTTCAAGAGCAAGGTTACGATCTTCCTGAATTCCCTGAAACACCAGCAAACGCTGAAGAAGAAGAAGTAAAGTCGCGTTATGCAAAAGTGTTAGGTAGTGCTGTAAACCCGGTACTTCGTGAAGGTAACTCAGACCGTCGTGCTCCACCGGCAGTAAAAGCTTACGTAAAAAAATTCCCACACTCAATGGGCGAATGGAGCATGGCTTCACGCTCTCACGCAGATTTCATGCGTGGCGGCGATTTCTTCTCAAGCGAGAAGTCTGTCACTGTCGATAAAGCAACAACAGTACGTATTGAATATGTAGACCCTGCTGGCAACGTTGAAGTTAAAAAAGAAGTTGCACTAGAGAAAGACGAAGTAATCGACGGCATGTTCATGAGCAGCAAAGCCCTTCGCGACTTCTTCGAACAATCACTCAATGATTGTCGTGATAACGGTGTAATGTGGTCTCTGCACGTTAAAGCAACAATGATGAAAGTTTCGCACCCTATCGTATTCGGTCATGCGGTATCAGTTTTCTACAAAGATGCTTTTGAAAAGCACGCTGAAACATTTGAAAAGTTAGGTGTTAACCCGAACAATGGTTTAGCTGATATCTACGACAAGATCCAAGCAGTACCTCGTACTTTACGCGAGCAAATCGAGCGTGACATTCAAGCTTGTTATACATCTCGCCCAGAAATGGCAATGGTTGATTCTGTTAAAGGCATCTCTAACCTACACGTACCAAGTGACGTAATCGTTGATGCATCTATGCCAGCAATGATCCGAAATGCTGGTCAAATGTGGGGCCCAGATGGTAACCCGAAAGATACTAAAGCAGTAATGCCTGAAAGTACTTACGCACGTATTTACCAAGAAATGATCAACTTCTGTAAGACGCACGGTGCATTTGATCCAACAACGATGGGTACAGTGCCTAACGTTGGTCTGATGGCTAAGAAAGCGGAAGAGTACGGTTCACACGATAAGACTTATGAAATTGAAGCAGCAGGCATCATGCGTATCGTTGATCAAGACGGTACCTTATTAATGCAGCACAATGTTGAGAAAGGCGATATCTGGCGTGCATGTCAAACTAAAGATGCTCCAGTACGTGACTGGGTCAAGCTTGGTGTAACTCGTGCTCGCCAATCAAACACACCTGCAATCTTCTGGTTAGATCCAGAACGTGCTCATGATATGCAACTACTCAAAAAAGTAGATAAGTATTTAGAAGAGCATGACCTAACAGGTTTAGAAATCTACAAAATGGATTACGTACAAGCAATCCGTTTCTCTATGGAACGTCAACGTCGTGGCTTAGATACTATCTCTGTCACTGGTAACGTTTTACGTGACTACCTAACTGACCTATTCCCAATTATGGAATTAGGAACTTCAGCTAAGATGCTATCAATCGTACCTATGCTAACAGGCGGTGGTATGTACGAAACAGGTGCAGGCGGTTCAGCACCTCGCCACGTACAACAAGTCACTGAAGAAAACCACTTACGTTGGGATTCTTTAGGTGAGTTTATGGCTATGGCTGTATCACTTGAAGACATGGGCATTAAGCAAGGTAACGCACGTGCAACTATTTTATCTAAAACATTAGATGACGCGACAACTGAGTTATTACAAAATAATAAGTCACCATCACGTCGCACTGGTGAATTAGATAACCGTGGAAGCCACTTCTACTTAGCACTATACTGGGCTAAAGCATTATCAACGCAAACTGAAGATAGCGAATTAGCAGCTAAATTTACAACGCTAGCTAAAGAGCTAAGCGATAATGAAGAGAAGATTCTAGCAGAGCTAAGCGCAGTTCAAGGACAAGCAACTGAGCCAGGTGGTTACTACCACCCAGATTCAGCAAAAGTTAAAGAAATCATGCGCCCAAGTGCAACACTAAACGCTGCACTAAGTAACAAATAATAAGCGATAACTGATTACTACATTGTTAAAAGCCCGCGGTGAGAATTGCGGGCTTTTTTATAGGGAATACATATGAAATTAAATCAACTCATTGAATTAATCAATGACAAGCCAACAGCGGTTGAGTTTTCACTAGTGATGGATGTTATTAATGACAACTATCATTACACTGCAACAGACTTCACTAATGGTGATATTAAAAATCAAGCAGGTACTAATGAAGGGTCGTGTAAAATCTTTGCTTTCGCACAATTAAATGCTTTAACAACTGAACAGACTTTGGCATGCTTTGGCGATTACTACCGCAAAGATGTGTTAGAAAATCCCCACGGACAAGATCACTTAAACATTCGAAACTTTATCCAACATGGGTGGGCAGGGATCTCTTTCAAGGCACCAGCACTAGCAGTGATAAGCGAATAAAGTATGATAAGCCAAAGTATTCGAGTTAATGATTAGGATAATTTGGCTTTCGTTCTTGGGCAATGAGTGTTGATAGTATTATGGTATCAGCCAATAACATCAATTTAGATAAAGTTTATCTCGAATAAGGGAAGCTGAGACCCAAGTAAACAACATCGCGATTACAGCTAAAAGCAATGCTGCTCCTTTGCTATAGGTGGTAAATATAATAAAACAAGTAACCATAATTAAAGCGATAAATATCGACCAAACCACAACCTTCAACAGTTTCTGAGGAAGAATAAGGTTTGTCTGGCTAATAATATAAGTTGCAACACTCGCTAGTGCGAGTAAGAGAAAAATCATTTCAACTTCCATGTCTATTTAATCCTTTTATTTAATCATTCACTGAGCATAGTAAAGGCACAATAAAAACGCAACAAAATAACCAACAAAAAATATAATGTAACACTTTAGGGCTACTTCGAAGTAACATCCCCCAAACGCGGTTCAAAAACTTGCCGCTCAAAGTCTTCAATAAGCATAGGCTTACCAAACAAATATCCTTGCCCCAGGTCGCAACCTAACTTAACTAACGCCTCCAACTGCTCAGCGGTTTCTACGCCTTCCGCTAATACTTTTAGTTTCAGCGCGTGCCCCATTGATACAGCAGCGGCCACCAACTTAGCATCAGCCTCATCAAGACAAATATCATCAACAAAGTCTTTATCTATTTTCAACGTATCAAATGGGTACTTCCTCAAATAACTCAATGATGAATAACCCGTACCAAAGTCATCCATCGCAATACTAATCCCAAGATCATTTAAACCATGAAGTGTTGATGAAACATCACCGTAGCCACTAATTAATACCCCCTCGGTGATCTCAAGCTCTATCGCACTAGATGGCAAATTAACTTGTGTTAGCAAGGTCTGAACTTCTTTAAGTAACAAGCCTTCTCTAAATTGAAGTGGAGAAACATTGATTGATACGCGCAAGTGTTCAAAGCCTTGGCTGCGCCACCTCGCCAATGCTGCTGATGCAGTTCTTAAAACGAAAGAACCTATGTCTACAATAAGACCCGTTTGCTCAGCAATTGGAATAAACTCATCTGGAGTCACATTACCTAATACTGAATTATTCCAACGCAATAACGCTTCGGCTCCGATCACATCGAGTGTATTTAAGTCGACCAGTGGTTGATAGCACAAAAACAATTCATTCTGTGCTAGTGCTAAGCGGAGTTGTTCTTCAATTAATACACGTCTTGCTATGTCCAAGTTCATTTGCTCGGTGTAAAAATTGTAAGTATTACGCCCTAACTCTTTAGAGTGATACATTGCAGAATCAGCTTGTCTTAATAACTCCTGTGGGTTTTGACTATCATCAGGGAAAATAGCAATGCCAATGCTAATTGTTGATACAAACTCTCGTCCACTTATAACAAAAGGAGTCCTAAATTGTTCTAATAGTTTATCTGCAATAATTGAAAGTTGACTCGGTTCCCCTTCAACATGGACTAAAATAATGAACTCATCTCCACCTAAGCGCCCAACGACATCGCTTTCTCGCACTGCATTTTGTAAGCGACAAGACGCCTCAACTAATAACTCATCGCCAGCCGAGTGTCCGAGCGTATCATTCACTTTCTTAAAGTCATCAAAATCTAAAAATAACACGGCGAGTTTGTGGTTAAGACGCTTGGCCTCAGCTAGCATATGCCTTAAACGATCAAGCGCAAGAAAACGGTTTGGTAAGCCTGTTAAGTTATCAAAATGAGCCTGCTGAACAATTTTTAACTCTTGTTCCTTTTGTTGAGTGATATCCTGCTTAACCGTCAAATAGTGATTAATATTCCCATTGCTACTGAAAATTGGAGTGACATTGACAAGTTGCCATAATGATTCGCTATTAGCCTGTTTTATCTCAAGTTCTCCCTGCCATTGCTTACCTTGAGCTACTGTCTTCCAAATACCTTCATAACCATCCTCAAAGCCCTCATGGGCACTTAACAGTGAAGAACGCCCGCCAATCGCTACCAGTTCATTACCTTCAGCTCCATCACTCTCAGCAATAAAAGCTTGATTAACATATTCAATAAACCCCTCTTTATCCGTAATCATCACAGAAATGGGACTTTGTTCTAACGCTTGAGTTAACACAATGGCTCGCTCCTCTGCGAGCTTTTGGGCCGTTAAATCAATATCGATACAATATAATTCAACTTCATTATTTAAATTACGAATTAAGACACGAGTTGAAAAAACATTAATGTGCTGCTGCTGAGCATTTTGACGAACCACTTCCTCGGCAGCCCCTGCACTTCCCTGATCAAACCACTGTTTCATTCGCAGAGTCTCTGTTTTCACATAACTCTCAGGAACAATAAGTGATTCAAGCGTATTTCCGATGGCTTGTTGAGAGCTATAACCGTAAAGCGTTTCACTGGCATCATTCCAAAAGATAACCTCGTGTTCTTTATCATAGCCCTGAACCGCAATTTTAGGCATCGATTCACACAAATGCCTAAAGCGTGTTTCACTCTCTTTCAAGACCTGTTGAGACTGCTGCCGTTCCGTAATATCTCTAATAAAAACAAAGAATTTACCACCATTATTGGGCCAGTACGTGGCATTAACTTCAACAAAATATGTGCTGCCATCTTTTCGTCTGTGCTGGGTTGTAAAACGCTGTTCGGCGCCAGCCATGATATAATCAATAATCCCGCTAAGTTCTTGCTCGTTATAACTCGCGTCTAATTCATTAATACTCATTGTCAGTAGTTCGTCACTGCTATACCCAGACATCTGACAATAAGCCGCATTAGTGTCTGTAATATCGCCATCAATAGAGAGCACCCAAAAACCATCAATAGCCGTGTGAATAATACTTCGATGGACGAGTTCACTTTCTTTAATTCGTTCTGCGTCTTGATGCTTAGAGGTAATATCTCTACTAATGCCCACTAAGCCAAAGACTTCACCGTTTTCGGTTCGTAGTGGTGTTTTCACTGTATCTAATAACACTTTGCGACTATCAGGGTATTCTACCCATTCTTCATTTGATTGAGTCCCCCCTGCCGCCAACATCAAACGATCTTTTTCTCGAAAGAAATCAGCTAACTCCGGATCAAAGAGATCATGATCTGTTTTCTTTATTAAAAAGTCTTCGCTGTGACCGATAAATCCCTCAAACGCTTTATTACAGCCAATGTATTCACTTTCTGAGGTTTTATAAAAAATTAAGTCTGGAATACTATCGATTAAGCTTTTTAAAATCCCTTTTTCGCGCGCAAGCAATCGTTTGTTCTCAGCGAGTTCAGCGGCATCATTTCTGCGCTCTTGTTGGCGTTTTAACAGCATACCAATGAGTGTAGAGGCTAATGGGAAGATAACTAACAGTGTAGGAGCTATAGAAGCGATGATCTGATAACGCACCGCTTCAGGCATTAAAAACATACACAGCAATACATTAAGTTCAATGACAACACTAAAAAGGTAAAGTGATTTCCAATTAATGTGTTTTATAGAGGGCAAGCACCATTGTTTCGCGATTAAGCCTAATAACCCGCTCGATAAAATAACCCACGATCCTACATACGCACCTCCGCCGCCTTGGTAGAAACGCATTGCAACTGCCATGGTTATCGCAATTAGGGTAGGAACGAGGCCAAAATAAAGAGCACAAAGACTGATTAAAACCCATCGGCTATCGAAGAATACACCCGGTCGCAACTCCCAAGGAGTAAGCATGACTGAGATAGCAATGACCCCAACAAAAAGTCCGGTCGCTAAATCACGCCATTGCTGTTGTTTAATGTTAGCCAGACTAAACGCATCATAAATCACGGTTAACGCTAACAGAAGTACCACATTATTAAGTAGGGCAGCAAAACTATCCATTATCTACCTATGAGAACTGATGAAGAGTTAAAACGTCAGCAAGCTCCTATATTATATTAGGAGTTAACTATTAATCTTAATCATAATGCAACATGCGTAAAAAAAAAAATGATCTAGGATAATTGTATTGAAAGTTATAGTGATGGGTGACTATACATTAGCAGTATAGCCACCAGAAAGCTGCCACTAAGCTGGCTTATGTTTGATATTAAATAAAATAGCATAAACCACAGGTATCACCGCCAACGTAAACACTGTCGAGAACAGTAAACCACCAATAATTGAGATAGCCATCGGCTCCCAAAATTCACCACCCCCTAAATACAAAGGGATCAAACCAAATATCGTCGTTGCAGTGGTTAATATTATTGGACGCATCCGTTTTTGTGCCGCTTCAACTATTGCCCTTGCAGGATCGCTAGGCAGTTGTTCTTGCTCGATCTTGATACGCTCTAATAGCACAATAGCATTGTTGATTACGATACCTGCAAGGGAAATGATACCTAGCAATGTCATAAACCCAAAGAACGATTGACCAATTAGTAAACCCGCAACAACTCCAATCACTCCTAAAGGAATAGTTAAAAGGATAATCAATGATTTACGCATCGAATTAAACTGAGCAACCAATAATAAAATAATGATAAAACCAGCAATCGGTAACTTATCAGCAATTGATTGATTAGCTTTTCCTGAGGATTCAAACTCACCACCCAACTCAAAGCTATAACCTAATGGCCACTTCTGTTGCTCTTGCTCAAGCCACGGCACGAGTTGCTCCAGCGCTTGCATTGCAGTAACAGAGCTATCAATTTGTGCACCGACAGTGACGGTTTTCAAACGATCACGACGTAATATCTTCGCAGGCTCCCATATCACTTTAATATCTGCAACTTGGGTTAAAGGCACCGAACTGCCAGACGCCTGCGAATAAACGGCTAACGCTTCAAGCTTACCGATATCTTGCCTATCAGCAGCATTAGTTCGCATAGTAACAGGGATCACTAAATCCCCATCACGGTATTGAGTTAACTCCAGCCCAGATAAACCCGTTTGCAATGATATGGCTATATCTTTACTCGAGACTCCAGCACGGCGGGCACGGGTTTGATCGATATCGACTTGAAGCTTTTTAATTGGCAGGCCCCAGTTATCACTAATCGCTTTTAAACCACTAACCATAGCCATTTGCTGCTTCACCTGATCAACAATTGCAAATATTTTGGTTGAGTCAGACCCCTTAATTCGAACTTCAACAGGATTAGCTATTGGCGCACCATTTTCAATCTTTCTTAATTTCACCAGCAAGTCAGGAAAGTTATTAAAAGTGTAAGCTTCTAATTGCTCCATCACTTGATCGATTTCATGCTGCGAAGTCAAATTAATCACAAAAAGTGCATAGTTTGAGCTGCTTGGTTTCGGGCTATGCGTCAATAGAAAACGTGGGCCACCATTACCGATATAATTAACCCAATTAATGACACCCGCTTGCCCCGCTTCCTTAATTTGTAGCTCATCCGCTATATAGCGCTCAATTTGCTGCGAAATCGACTCCGTTGTCTCAATGGTTGTACCCATTGGCATCTCTAT
Organism: Psychrobium sp. 1_MG-2023; assembly: GCF_030689115.1. NCBI lineage: Bacteria > Pseudomonadati > Pseudomonadota > Gammaproteobacteria > Alteromonadales > Shewanellaceae > Psychrobium > Psychrobium sp. 1_MG-2023. Next base: position 37,652 of record NZ_JAUYVJ010000008.1, read on the forward strand.
TTCCATTTTAAAAAATGCACGGTCAGATGGTGGAAAGAAAATCTTAGGCACAAAGTTAATCGCCCAAATAGCCACTACAAATAAACAGACCGTTACTCCAACCGTTAACCAACGAAAACGGATCAAACCATACAATGCGCTGCGGTATGTCGAATAAATGGGTGTATCAAAAGACTGTTGCTGCTTTTTCACTTTCATGAAATAAACACACAACATAGGGATCACCGTCATCGACAAAATCCATGAACATAATAAGGTAATGGTCACTACTTTAAATAATGAAGCCGTATACTCACCCGTTGATGACTCTGCTAAAAAGATTGGTAAAAAAGCAGCGGCTGTCGTTAACGATGATGTTAGGAGTGGAACTTTCAACTCATCCGCACTTTCAACCGCAGCATCTATAGGCTTTTTACCATTTTCCATCTGCACCATGATGCTCTCAGACATGACAATGCCATTATCCACCAGCATACCTAACGCGATAATTAATGCGGCTAATGAAATCTGATCAATACCAATATTAAATACTGACATCACTAAAATTCCAAACACCATGCTTGATGGAATCAAGACAGCAACGATTAACCCTGTACGTAAGCCTAAGCTAAACAGCATCACGATAGTCACAATCAATACGGCTTGAATTAAGTTACTCGAGAAATCATCAACCTTTGCTTCAACATCTTTTGGTAAAAAAGAAATTAATTCAAATTCAACACCAATTGGGTAAATGCTATTGAAACGCTCAAGCGATTCAGTCACCTGTTGACCCAACAAAATATTGTTGCCCCCTTCTCGCATCGCAACAGCAATCGATAATCCACGCTCACCCGTTAGGCTGACTTTACTTTGCGCAGGATCAACATAGCTACGGCTAACGGTGACCAGATCACTTAAATAATGTACACGATCGCTACCAGGAATTTGGATAATAGTTTTTCTAATATCATCAATCGTTTCAAAGTTACCCGTAGGTTCTAAAGCAATTTTTTCCGAACCTAAATTAATTGAACCGCCAGGAATAACAATATTACGACTGGCTAACTGATCACTTAACTGCCCTGGCGAAATGCCTAACTCTGCCAACTGTGCATTATTATATTCAATAAAAATACGCTCTTCTTGCTCACCAAAAATATCAACTTTGGCACTTTCAGATAAGCGTAATAGGTCATCTTTTACGAAATCCGCGACCTCTTTCATTTCACGGTAACTATACCCTTCAGCCGTTAGGCCTAAAACAATGCCAAACACATCACCAAATTCATCGTTAATGATTGGTGTTTGCGCTTCACTAGGTAAACTGCTTTGTACCCCTTCAACTTTACGGCGTAATTTATCCCAAATTGGACGTAATTCGGTATAACTTTCTTTTACGTTAGCACTAATGATGGACACACCAGTTCGAGATTCGCTGTTGACGAAATCTAACTCAGGAAGCTCTTGAATTGCTTTTTCCAACTTATCTGTGACTAACAGTTCAACACGTTCAGGGCTAGCACCGGGGAAGTAAGTAATAACTTGCGCGGTACGGATAATAAACCCGGGATCATAGTCCTTCGGCATTTCTTTAAATGAACTCATGCCCAAAAACAAGATAACCAACAGCAACAATAATGTGGTCCGGTTATTAGTGATCGCTAAGCGAGTAATATTCATTTATCTATTCCCTGCTTAAAATTTCACTAAAAGGCCGTTTGAGACTTTACTCATACCAGCAGTAATCACAGCATCACCTTCAGCTAAGCCAGTATAAACTTCGATGCCCAAAGGCGTAATATCACCGATGGTAACGATTTTTTTACTCACCTTACCAACCCCTTCTGACTGACGAGATACAACATAAACATAGTGGTTGTTGTTATCCTTTAAAACCGTGTTTGCAGGTAGATAAAAACTCGGTTCAGTCGCATCAGGAATATTTATCTGAGCTAATACCGTGGCCGTCATCCCCGGCAAGATAGAATGCTCTTTGACCGCCGCCATAGTAAAAGTAACTTCATAAGTCTTGGTTTGCTCATCAGCTAAGGTCGCAACTTCGCTAAAGGTAAGTGGAAACCTCTTACCTTCAATCGAATTAAATGCAGCATAAACCTGCCCTTGATTTGTATCTTTGCGCAAGCGAATCATCATGCTTTCAGGAATATTAACGATCAGTTTTACTTGACTAATATCGTGTAAACGAACAATTGCTGACTTTGCACTAATTTCTTGATAGCGTTCAGTGTATTTTTTGGCAATCACACCAGAAAAAGAAGCGTGAAGAGTGGTATAAGCTAAATTATTCTTAGCACTATCAAGCTGGGCTTGAGCCCCATTAAACGCCGCTCTTAATTGTTCAAATTCTGCTTTTGAAATATAACTAGTTTTAATCAATTGCTTGGCGCGATCAAAATCCGACTTTGCCTTATCAAACGATGATTGGGCTGATTTTAATTGAATAGCAATATCAGTATCGTTCAATTTAGCAATAACCTGCCCTTGCTTAACAAAGTCACCTTGTTTAACCAAAAACTCAGATAATTCACCTGATACCTTAAACGACAAGTCTGCTTTACGCGCAGCATCAACAACGGCGGTGAATTCATATTCACGGGCATTATCAAACGACTCTAATACCACTGTTTTCACAGGTCGTAGTGGCGGTTGTGCGTCTTGAATTTTTTCCTGTTGACCACACCCAGCTACAGTGACTGCGCAAAAGGTTGCAGCACATAATGCTTGAGCGAATTTTCCATACTTATTCATGGTAAGCCTTTTCTATTTCTATGTGTTCTAGGGGTTAGCCTTAATAATCTAAGGCTGTTCACGCACTTCAACTAAACGAGCAACAAAACTAGTCGCCCAAGCATCTAACAACTGCTTGACAGCCGTAAGGTTATCTTGACCGTCATTGGCTAGGGTAGCATCAACATATTTGGTTGCCATCACCGCAAAAATCCGCTCCTTCTTAATTCCTTTAAGAAACTCCATCTCTACTGAAACCTTGGTAATAACGTCTTTTTTGTCCGTCATTTTCAAATAAGCAGCGTTACCAGCATTTAAGACAATCCGAAATGGAATTAAATCCGTTGGAGCCAGCTCTGGTTCATCAAAACGTACCCCTGAAAAGGCCCCTCGTATTGTTAACGTATCACGACGCGCAAACTTGACTAAACGGTAATTGTTAGCGCTTAATTTCTCACGCATAACCTGGTCAAAGTAGATAGATAGTTCAGCCAGTTGCTTCGGATTAAACGTAGTATTCGGCCCTGGCGTGAGCCACATTTCAAATGGTACTAATTTGATATCTTTGACTTTAGCAATAGTGTCACGCCCAAAGCCTGGCGCTCGATACACCTTGGCATAATCATGCTCTTTTGAGTCAACAAAACCGTCATAATTCTTTAAAAAGCCTGACTTAGCTTGATTTGTAGTCGAAGCACAGCCTCCCAACAAGAAAAAGGTACTGATAACAATAAAAGTTAATAATGTTGAATGTCTCATCGATTTTCCATTTCATACATTTAGGTAACGGTGCTAGCTAGCAACGCTACAATAAAATAAAACTAGTAAAACAATAACGCTATACTTGAGTAAAGTATTCAAGTATAGCGTTATTAAGTAAATAAAAGGTAGTTAAACGTAACTCATCAAGTGTATTTATTTTGCTTTATCTACCATTGGTTTACCAATGGCCGATAACGTTTTCGATTGTTGCTTGTCAAGCTTATGAATCGTTTTAATAAAACACTTAAATTGTGGCTGTTCAGTGGTTGAAACCGAATCGAACTTCGCACTCAACATTGAGCTCATTCCTTGATGCAATATGATACTATGTGAAAATGTTAAATCAGGGCAATAGCCATTAACTTGCAGTAAATATTTTTGCTTAGGTGATGTTGAAATAATTAAGTAATCATCCGTTAGTGACTGCCAACTATTAAACCTAAAACCTTTAATTTTATCTAAGCTTTCAAGTTTATTTTCTACAATAAACTGTGCGTATTGAGCATTTTTCTCAGACGTTGATAAACTAGGTTGATTGGCACAACCAACTATCATTAACACTACCAATACTGTTATTACTTTATTCATTACCACTCCAAAAATCTCATCTTTAACACTGAATTAATTAACGCTATTTAACCTTGCCTGATGACAAAAGTCACTAGGTCATTTTCCATGAACCATCCGCTTGTAGACACGCTGTACCGTAAGCCGATTCAGTCTTACCACCAACAATGATTTGCTGTTGAAACTCGCGACAAGTAAGTCCTGCGCTATTTGTACCTTCCTTCGTTGTCATTACATAACCTGAAGAGTCTTTTGTGTGCCAATCAATTTTCTCACCAACTTTAGCGTTCGTTGCGGTAATTTGCGCTGCTTCATGTTCACGCTGAGCTTGCTCATTCAGGTTATCTAATAACTTTAAAGTAATTGCAGTAAACGTTAACCACTTCCAAGCATCATTATCGGTATGGTAATGACCGTAACCTATATAAGCATGACCGTGAGGCCTAATAATCACAATATTACGAAAACTGCGATGTCGTGGAGCGACAATCACTTTATGACCTCGGTGGGGAATGGCACGATGCTTCACATCACGATGATCATACCGAGCCTCTTGGCGGTTGTCTTGACGGCGCTCACCACTATTATGAGCAAGCGCTACCTGACTTACCATTACAGACACACATAATATCATCATCACTTTAATTATATATTTCATCACCTAGCTCCTTTATTTAACAGTAAATATATCGAATAGAGAGAGTCTCTACTCGCTTTGTGAGTGTATGATGTCAAATCCATAAAATAACTACGCCACAATTTATGCCAAACGTTGTGCTAAATGCGACAACTTAATAGAATTCCTTGTATACTGAACAAGAAAACTAATCAAAACCAATTTATTCAATAAGTTAAATAAATTATGAGCCAAACTACATTGTCTACAATCCCAAAACTTTTAATCCAAGTACTTGAGGTGAATGAGATCGATGCTAGAGCCGTTTTTAAACAAGCCGGCATTGAGTTTGATTCAATAGATGATAAAAATCACCGCATCCCAATGGAGGATATGGCCACGTTATGGCAGCATTGTGTCAAAGCAACGAATAACCCTGAATTAGGACTTATCGCTGCTTCTTTATTTCATCCAGCTTATTTAAAGGGGGTTGGCATGGCTTGGATGGCAAGCGCCAATCTCGAACAGGGTTTACGCCGTTTTATTGAAAATAGTCAACTTATCAATACGGCAATGCAAATAGAATTACTCGAAAAACAAGATGAATTAGTCATCCAATACTCTCCACCACAAAGTAGACAGCGTGTTAGCCCTCACCCATGTGCGATTCAGCTTGGTGTAGGATTTTTCTTAAAAATGTTTCGTCTAGCAGCATCCAAAAATATTCCAGCGACTGCCGTATACTTTACGTTTGATATAACTGACTCATTACCTGCTTATGAAGAATTTTTTCAATGTAAGATATACCCAAACAGTACAATGAACGGCATCGCATTCTCCAAATCATTACTAAGTGAGCTCCTTCCAACCTATGATGCAGAGTTGGTTGAGTTAAACGAAATAGCGATAAAGAACTATCTAAAAACGATGAAACAAAGTCAGGTGTGTGTTGAGGTGGTTAATATTATTACCGAGCGATTAGACAAGGAAAGTGTTACAGAGGAAGCCGTGGCTTACCGAATGAATATGAGTAAACGCACTCTACAAAGAAAATTAAATGCTGAAAGCGCGTCTTTTCTAGGCTTATTGACCTCAGTGAGAGTTTCACTGGCTAAACAACACCTAACAACAACCAGTGCGAGTGTCACCGAAATAGCTTATTTACTCGGTTACAGCTCGCCAAGTACTTTTGCTCGTGCTTTTAAACAAAAAACCAACCGCTCTCCCAATGAGTATCGTCAGCAAAACACATAGCCTATTATGATTTAGCTAACTCAATCCGGTCTCTGCCATTCTCTTTGGCTAAATACATCGCCTTGTCAGCGCTGTGTAATAACTCATCAAACGAATTACAACCATCAACTAGCGTTGCCACTCCGATACTGATCGTTACTGAAATATTATGCGTGTCGGTATGGAACCGATTAATCCTCAATGAACTCTGGATACGACTTGCGTTTTCTTCAGCCCCTGCGATATCACAGTGAGGTAATAAAATGATAAACTCTTCCCCGCCATATCGACCCAAAAAGTCTACCTCACGAATTTCTTTTTTACAGACACGACATAAGTGTTGTAGTAATTGGTCTCCAACTAAGTGCCCGTAATTATCATTAACTTGTTTAAAATAATCACAATCCAAGAGCAAAATCGATAATGACGATTGGTGTCGCCGAGCACGATTAAATTCCATCACTCCACGTTCAAACAATGCTCGTCGATTGGCAACGCCTGTCAACTGGTCGGTATTAGATAATTGCTTTAATACTTCTGTCCGTTGTTCAACAAGCTCTTGTAATTTATCCCTTGATACTGTGGTTTTATTTAATAGCTCACTCATGTGATTAAATTTTTCGGCGAACAACGCAAACTCTTCCGTCTTATATGATAGTTCGACCTTGGCGACCTGACCGATGTTTATCTCATTAATACCTCGCTGTATATCTGCTATTGAGGTTTTTAATAGTCGGTTAATTATCAGTACCGCCCACATCAAGCCTGCAACACCAAAAGTAAGCACGACTGCATTTATGAATAACTGTTGGGTTGTCACTTCTTCAATATCGTTACTCACAATACTAGCGAGATGTTGTGAATCCTCTTTAATCGACTCCACTTGAATTAATAAGCGCTCAATCAGGTGCTCTTTAACAACCTGTGTTATATCACCTTCATCAAGCGCTATTAATTGTTGGTATAAAATTAACATACTGCGATTTTGGCTAACAATACTGTTATGTAAAGAGAGCATGTTAGGAGACAGAGCAGGTGGTGAATTTAAAATTAATGAAAAGTTATTATGGTTCTGAACCCAAAAATGCGGTTGAGCGCGAAAGGACGGCAGCTTATTAGTAAATATGTTATGTGCTAATAGATTTACACTCGTATTCACTTGCTGCGAATAACTAAAGCGCTCTAGGGCGAGATTCACTGATTGCCAAGAAAGCAATAAGCTTGTAATAATAAATACAAAGAATACACAAGCACTAATGATTAATAAATATAACCGTTTCGTTAGCCCCATTATTTATAAGTACCTTGTATTATATTAATAATTTAATCCATTAATGCTGTATTGTGACGGCTTGTGGGTTTATTTTCGCTAGTACCTTAGTCTCAATATGCAAACCAAAATTAGGCGCGACTTTAACGTCGACTAACCCAGACTCTATGGCCCATACTGCTTGAGACTCTAAGCTTAAAATCAAAGAACGATTTAAGCTCAATTTAAAAATATAGTCTTGCCAAACCCAATCAATAAAATCTTGAGTTAAACTTAAGCGTTCCATCACAATTTGCTTGGCATGTTCTGGTTCGCTAGCTATGTACTGAATCGCTCTGTCTAAAGCATTTAAAATACACGCCGCATCGGATTGACGCTGGCTATCATGGAGTTTCAGTGACAATAAATTGAACGTTAATGAATATAGGTTTTTTGTATTCATCGCCTTGATTTGTTGAGGTTGTAAACTTATTGACTGATAAGCATAGGGTTCCCAAGGTACTATGGCATCAACATCGTTGTTATTCAGCGCCGACACTAATGCATTGGGGGCGTAATCAATAACGTCAACGTCACTGACTTTAATCCCCCTCATCGCAAGATAAGTACTTAATAAATACTCTCCTGCGGCCCCCTTTGTCACTCCAATTTTTTTGTTGATTAAGTCTTTTCCTGTCACTATGCCGCTAGTGCGCAATGCCAAAATTTTCACATCATTATCTGATTGTACAAAAGTAGCCAAGTTAACAAATTCTGTTCCCTTTAAGGCCTGGAACATCATTACCGAATCTGAACTAGTGGCAAAGTCCGCTTGCCCTTCGAGGACTTTTTTAAACGAATTATTACCTCCAACAGTATCATCAATAACAACATTACCGCATAACTTATCAAAATAGCCCAACTTCTGTGCGACATAAAACGGACTTGAGAGCGGGGTTTTGGAGACCGCAATGACGACTTCTTTTGATGTATTAGGCGTCGTATTTTGTTCACTACAAGCAACCAGAAAACAACCCGAAATTAGCCACATGTAGCGCACTAAAATATTTACATTTAACAACTCATCAACCTTCTGAATAGACTCCGCATCTACAGTATAGCCAACTTAACCACAACAATGGTCAAATAAGCAGCAGATTAACCTGATGTAAATCATAAAAGCTGTCGATAGACGTGCATTATTAAAGAGCTCAAGAAGAACTAATTAATTCCAAGAAACCATTAACTCCGAGTGATTAAATTTTACCTCTGCGGTATATCTACTATAATTTAGCCATCCCAATAAGTGTTTACCTAATCAGTAATAAGTTATATAGCTTGGGTTATTAAGAACGCTAGATTTTTGACCTTTATTAGGTTAGCATCATATAAAAATATCATTAGCATTAAAGTCGTATCTATATGAAAATAAGAACTATATTCATTACGCTCTATGCGGTGCTTTTATCTGCACCGTTGTTAGCACAGAACCAAAATATAAAGTTTAGTGGCTTTGGTACACTGGGTGTTATTTACTCTGATTCTGACTTATACGGCTATAGAAAAGATGTTGGTAGTCAAGATGGAGCGTTTTCTGGCTCATTAGACTTTAAAACAGATTCACTATTAGGCTTACAAGTCGATGCGGCAATCTCCGATGATATTGATTTTATCGGGCAGACCATTTTAAAAGAAGTCACCAAGCCTAGCTTTGACCGTTTTCTAACCTTAGCATTCATTCGCTACCAAGCGTCCCCACAATGGACCTTTAGAATTGGCCGAACAGCTCCCGATCTATTCTTGCTCACTGAATTCAGAGATGTCGATTTCGCCTATACTTGGGCAACCCCTCCAAATGAAGTCTATGGAATAATCCCCTATCGCAGTATCGATGGCGCCGATGTCACTTATACACATCGCCTTAATAATGGGACCTTAAAGACCAAGCTCTTTACGGGAATGGCTGATGCAGAAATATCCTCGAAATCAGTAACCGAAACAATAAAAATCAAAGATGTCTTAGGGTTATCATTATCTTACGATAAGTTTAACTGGGCGTTGAACGCTAATTTCAGTCAAGTCACCTTTGCTAATGAGGCAAACTCAAATAAAGCTATTGCAACTCAGGTTGCTCTTATGCCCGAATTCATTTGGCCAAACAGTATCGCTACCAGTGAGGAGTTATTGATTAAAGGTGCAAAAAGTAATTACGCATCTGTGAGTGGCCGTTATGATTGGGATAACTGGCGTTTTACCGCTGAGTTTTCACGCATTGATGCCAAAGTAAAACTGATTCCTACCATCTCTAGTATGTACGCCGGTCTAACATACCAGCATGATGAACATAGTTTCTTTATGCTTTACAGCTCAACTAGCTCTAACGCATTTGATATCAGCGATGACAATGTCAATATTGCACTAATTCCAGAGTTATATATGGCTTTTACTGACGCAGTCAATTTTTACGCATCTAACCAAGATACCAGTTCTATTGGTTGGCGTTGGAACTTAAGTAATAATATTGCTTCGACATTGCAATTTAATGTAACCAACATCAATGAGCATGGCGGCACTTTATGGGTAAAAAAAGCACAGGATAGTTCCGCAGAGACTGTTCATACAACAATGTTTAATGTGAGCTTTGTGTTTTAATGAAAAAATTACTTATCACCTCAATCATTTTTGCATTCGTTCTGGCTGTACCTGCACACGCAGAGCAACTAGTTGTTGTCGTTAATAAAAACAACCCTATTGAAAAAATGAATCACTCGGAAGTGATTGACTTATTCATGGGGAAATATGTTGTTTTTCCTGATGGTAATAAAGCCACACCAGTTGAATTAAATAATAAATCAGAGATCAAAAAAGCTTTTTATTCAGAACTCGTGGGTATGTCACTAGCCCGAATAAATGCGTACTGGTCAAGATTAAAGTTTACTGGGCGTGCAAGAGCCGCTATTGAACAACCCAATCAAGAGAGCTTATTAACATACATGAGTAATGATACGTCGGCGATCTCATACCTTCCTCGATCACAAGTAACAGCAAACTTAAAAGTTGTATACGAATTAAATGAATAAAAGTGGACTCGTTTTACGTTTAGCGATTGTTATTATTTTTACTGCAGCAGCAGTAGGACTTATATCGACCCAACTTTTTTACAGCATCAACTACAAAAATAATTTAGCAGACGGTTATCAATCCATTGAACAACTGCATAAAACAGTTTCTGCGACAGCATCGATAGCCACATACCTTGAAGATAGTGAGCTGGCGAACGAAGTTATCAATGGGCTAACATCCAATGATATTATTAATGGGGCGGCAATCAACACCTCAAAGCTTAACATCAGCTCTAAAGGGTATACTGATAATGAAAATGTCGTCTCCTTTAGGCTCTTTTCCCCATTTGAACAGGATAGAGAAGTTGGCCGTTTGTCGATTATGCCTAATTTAACGCATATCAGAGACCAAGCGGATGCCATTAGTTTTGATAATGCAGTTGCCCTCACGATCGAGGTTACCATTATCAGTATTATCACTATTTTGGTTGCTTTTTTTGTTATTACTCGTCCAATACTTGGCATTGGTAAATCGTTACATAATACCGTTCCAGGTACAGATCAACGGATTAAAACCCCAGAAAACCATCAACAAAGTGAGTTAGGTGTTTTAGTCAATGATATAAATAAGTTACTAGAAAAAACTGAAGAGCAGTTTTTTAATGAGCGCAGCTTACGTAATGAAGTTGAGGTGTTAGAGAATCGTTTTCGAATGTTATTTGAAAACGCGACAAACCCGATTGCTCTTGTTGAATCAAGCGGGAACATTTTACTATATAATCAATCATTTAGGGAACTTCTAACCAAGTTAGGTTTACCACTAAAGAAAAGTTATGGCCCCTACCTTCAAGACTTATTCGCAGATAAGAAACTTTTGGCACTCACCGTAAAAAGTGCCTTTTCCAATGAAGAAGTGGCGACGGGAGAGTTTGAGCTAAAAGCCAAAAACTCTGATAAGAGCTTTTGGGTTCAGGCCGTCATTACCGCGACGGTTAGCAAAGACTTTAAAGAATATAATCAGGTAACACTGCACGACATTTCAAAGCGTAAACAGCAAATTGATCGACTCTCTCATAAAGCTAATTACGACAAATTAACGCAATTATTTAACCGCCAAGCAGCTGAATATCAGTTAACACAGTTAATAAACGATGGGACGCCATTTGCCATCATCTTACTTGATCTTAACGGTTTTAAGCCGATTAATGATATTTATGGACACGATGCTGGAGACGAAATATTGACCCATGTCGCTAGTCAGATAGTTAAATCATTACGTAAAGAGGACATTGCTTCACGCTGGGGGGGCGATGAGTTTGTGGTTGTACTACCCAATGTTACATCAAATGAAGACATTAAAGGAATCTGCAAGAAGCTAAAGCAGCACATTGAAAAACAACATTATTTATCAAACGCCAATAAGAGTGTTAGTGTTGGTGCTAGTATGGGGGTGGCTGCCTTCCCTGACGATCAAACGACGCTAGAAGCATTAATCAGAAGTGCAGACCAAGCAATGTATCGAGCTAAAACTAAAAAAAGTGCTGAGCATTACGTTTCGTTTAGCGATGAAGATACTCCATCTGAGCAAGATTAGCCTGATGAATAAGCAATTAGCTCAATTCTTTATTAAGTCATCAACATTCTTCAGCTCTATACAACGAGTTAATCAACTCAGATTAGTCATGAAGCTGCTCTTTATCGCACTTTCATTATTAGCTATTCGCAGCTTCAGTGCCGATGTTATTACTCCTAGCGCATACGCTCTAACCGCTTCTCTGGTTGTTGTGATTGGCTTGTATTATCTCATTACGCCCGATACAACCAATATTATTACCGCCATGCTGCTGTGGGGCTTAATTATCTTAACGGTCTATATCTTATGGAATAATAGCGGACTCTATAATTCTGCCATCATTGTTCTGCCTTGCCTGATGGTTATTTCAGTCATGCTAACCAGTCGGCTTATATATATTCCTATGTTGTTATTTATCATTGCAACGCTAGTATTTTTATCCTATGCAAAAACCGTTGGTTTAATTACCCCCGTGTTACAAACCGACGATGGCTCCTATTGGGCAAGATCTATCGATATGTCGGTGATTATTATATTTTTCACTCTCAATGCAATGTTTTTTGCAAATGACTTTCAACTATTATTGCGAAAAATAACAAAAAAAAATAAAACACTTGCAAACGAGCTAGCTAATGCAAGACAGCGGGGTAACTACGATCAATTAACCGAACTGCCAAATGAACAACTGTGCAATGAGAACCTTTCAGGCCTAATAGCACAAGCCTCAGCAAGTGGTGACGATTTAGCGTTTATTACATTAGATATTCACCATTTACGCTCAATTAACAATACTTTTGGCCATAGTGTTGGCAACCAGTTACTTGTTGAGATCGCCAAACGTCTTAGGACTCTTGAAACTGCTAGTACTAGTGTTTACCACTTTCAAGGAAATGAATTTGTTATTTTAAAAGAGTGTCATGACCATCAAGAAGCCATTGGTATAACCGAACAAATCTTTCAAGCAATCACTCTGCCCTTCAGAATCTCAGAGTACGATATCGAAGTTTCAGGGGCCATCGGCGTGGCTACAGCACCTTTTGACGGCAGTGATCTAGACACGTTACGTAAGAAATCACACATTGCACTTTATAACGTAAGCAGTGACTTGGGCTATCAATTCTTCGAACAAGAAATGGCTAGCATTGCCGCAGCTCGCTACCAATTAGCCAAGGCTTTAAAACAAGCAATTAAGAACCAAGAGTTTGAACTGTATTATCAACCTAAAGTGGACCTAACAGATGGAGACGTCATTGGTGCAGAAGCATTAATCCGTTGGAATAGACCCGACTTCGGCATGGTTTCACCTGATGTGTTTATTACTTTGGCTGAAGAGTCTGGGCTCATCACAGAGATTACTCGATGGATCAGCCTTGAAGCAACGAAAGCTTGCAAGGAATGGCACAACCTCGGCTTCCCACACTTAAGTATCGCTATCAACCTTTCTGTCAGCGACTTTAAGCGAGGCAACCTCCCACAACTAATATTTAAAGCTCTAAATCAAGCAGGCTTAGCCGCTCACTTTTTAGAACTGGAATTAACAGAGTCAATGTTAATCGATGATATCAACCATATTCAAACCCAAGTGCAAGAGTTACACAACAAGGGGATCTCTTTTGCTATTGACGACTTCGGCACTGGCTATTCAAATTTGGGTTATCTCACTAAATTTAATGTATCAACGCTAAAAATTGATCAATCTTTTGTACGCCAAGTTAATGAATCAGAACATGATTACCATATCATTAAAGCTATCATCCAAATGAGTGAAAGCCTAGGAATTATCAATGTTGCTGAAGGTATTGAAGATGAAAAGACAATGAACAAACTAGCGAATTTAAACTGTCAAATTGGGCAAGGTTATTTATGGTCAAAGCCATTACCAGCAGATCAGTTTATACAATTCTTAACAAGTACAACGACCAAAACCAGAATAAAAAAAATTAATTAATTTCAAATCACTTAATTCATACCAGTCTATCTATAACACTCTTTGTAGCTCTGTCGTCAAAGAGTGCGCAACAAAGCATACCTAAAAATGCAACGAAAAGTACCAACATAAACCTAAAGAAAACGTCCTTCCAACCGACAATGCTGCACCGCAACAAAAAAACTATTGACGATTAGTTTTTAGCCAACTATACTTACATCAAATCGAAATGCTGCACCGCAGCATAACTATAGGAAGCTTCATTATGTTTACACAATTAACTGAACAATTTAATACTGCAATTAAATCTTTCAACAATGCAGATCAAGTAACAACAGCTATGAAACCTTTCAATAGCCTGGTAGAAATGAATACTAAAACCGTTGAGCAACTGATTAATCAACAAACTGCATTAATGACTACAATCATGAACGACAGCGTAGCTCAATCTAAAGCGTTATCAGAGCAAACTGATTTTGCAGCGGCTATTGAGTCACAGAAAGTTTTCGTTGAAGCACTTCAAGAAAAAGTAACCGCTTCAACTAAAGAAGCCTATGATGTGGTCACTAAAACATCTGAAGAAGTCATTAGCTTAGTTCAAGGCACCGTGTCTGAAGCAAATGTTTTTGCTAAGTAATCGATGACTTAAAACAGGCCAAACTTAAGCTTGTTATTTAAAAGCCAGTATTTCGATACTGGCTTTTTGAGCCTGTAAATGTTTTTATATCGCTAATTTAAAGCGTCAATCATTAGGTATGTCATTACCATTTCCCTAATCGACACAAGATAGTCTTGATAAATAACAATTACTGTAAAATATCTAAGCACTTGAGGCTAAAACCCAATGCTTCTTATCCTTTGTAGAACGCTTAACTTTCCCCTCTTCAATCAACTGATTAAAGCACTTGGTAAAATCAGGGCGACGCAGTTTGGATTCACGCTCTAACTCAGCCCCTAACTTCGGCTCATTTAAAAGAGATAATATAACTTGAGCATCACCCGTTTCAGTAGTCATTTGAACGACATTATTAGCGGGAACAATTTGAAAAGGAGCAATGGCATTAACGCCATATAAGTTACATTGAAACTCAAAGGCGCTTACCAACGGGTTGTCTTTCGTGCAGATAAATAGCTCAACATTAGCTAACTCATTCTGTGACATTAACTCAAGGAACCTTGATAAATGGGCGATAATGTAAAAATCAGCTTGATTAGGGCCTGTTGTGTAACCAGATAGGCAGTGATAAAAAGAACGCTCACAGTAGCGCTTAATGCCTTCATTATTTGAAAAGACAAAGACCTTGTCGGTTATGGATGCAGAGAGCGGCTCAAGAGCCTTAAAGCCCAAGTTCTCAAAGTCGAAGTAATATACTTTCATATCGAATCCTTTCTCATGTTGCTGTCCCAATTGACTTAGTTAAACTTGTTTCAACGGGTATTACAATAGTAAAAATAGCTATTAATATATGTATATCCCATACGAGCTTATCGCACACATACTAAAAACCTTTATAAAACAATGCATAAGATAAATATAAGGTTACGATACTGCTATAACGTAGACCTCCCTGACCGACAGCAACGCTCAAACAAGAAATAACCAAAACATGTAAGTAGCACTAGCCTCAAGAACCACCAACCAAAGAGAACCCCCCAACAACTTTTAACCTACCATCGACAACATAAAAATCTATACTACTGCTCAAGTTTAACGAACAACTGAGCTTCAAAGAAACTAACAAATTCACGTGGTAAGGTATAGCGACGTTCAATAACGAAAGAGCAAGTAGTTAGAAAAGTTAACAAGGAGTCTTTATTAGCTTTTAATCAAAAACTAAAAAGCTCAAAAATAGCGCCGCGCTTACTAACAATATTATAGAACAGGAAATTTTTTATTTTTTAGTCTTCAATAAGCCGAATTTTTGGAGACTTTCTTCGAGCCGTTCCTTGCTCATTGCTTAGCGCAAATCACGAACACTGCTCAGTTTCACCTAGTTTAATACCCCACTTCGATTACAATTCGAATTGGGGTAATTTGGTATATTGCGTATCTAAAGAAAGGGAAAATACCGGAGAAAGACCAGAAGAGTAAACACTTAACATTGTTGGTTATGGTATAGATTAGGATCAAGTAGGATTTATATGCGCACATAATCCGCACATGGCTTTACCGGATATCGACAGGAAGTGGTATGAAAAGGAAAATTTTTAGAGGCATAAAAACAAGAAAACCCTGCACTAGGCAAGGTTCTTACACGAAATGGTACCGGTAGGCGGACTTGAACCGCCACTCCCGAAGGAAACGGATTTTGAATCCGTCATGTCTACCAATTCCATCATACCGGCATTTCATGTAGCACCAAGATAAGACTATCTCGGTATGGCTAAGCATTATACTCACGATGTTGATCTTGGCAAGTGGCTTAAGACAATAATAATGAATCATTTTCTCTATTATTGTTAAATGCTCAGCATTTAGTCAATTGACTATCACATTCCCAGCGCTTGATCCTTATTGTGCTATAACAAAGTGCGTGTACTTTTGATAAACTATGGCCAAAATTTATCAGTAAGGCTGTAAAACAATGACACATCAAGATCACGCTGACTTTTTAAGAGCCGGTTTTGGGCGCCGCCTTGGTGCACTTCTTTATGATTTCTTAGTTGCGATGGCAGTTTATGCAATTGCTCACTTTATTGGTTTTGCAGTTGTAACATTAGCGGCAAACTTAAACCCAACAGTCTGTGACGACGCCATGGATATTCAACGCTGTTTGATCACCAGTGATGTCTACTCGGGCTATTTAATTGCTGTAGTATGTTTCTTCTTTATTTGGTTTTGGACTCATGGCGGTCAAACAATTGGCATGCGAGCATGGCGTTTAAAAGTACAACGCATGGATGGCCGTTCTATTACAACCTTCCAAGCCATTATCCGTTTATGTACAAGCTTCTTTGGCTTAGGAAACATTTGGCTACTATCGAAAAACAGTGAAGGCATGAGTTTACCCGATCGCATGTCGGGATCTGAAATGGTGGTCTTAAGTCCAGAAGCGAATAAGATTCAAAATTGGACACGACTATAAGTAAACCGCAAACCCTTCTCTAACAGCCGAACCCTATGTTCGGCTGATATCTTTAAATCCATTAAATACTCTGCCATAAGTTGTTAGAGTACAACTCTTGTGCTAATCCTTAATAATAGACATTAAACTAAGGGCCCTAAATGGACAGTGACAAGAGCATAGAAGATAGTTTTCAACAGAGCAATACACTCGTCACATCAGTAATAGCCCCGCCCTTATCATTCCAGCTTGCCGATGATCTTAGTGCACTTTCTTCGTCTGCACTTGAGCTACTTGAGCAGCACACGGCTAGCAATATTTTTCTCAATAAGGATTGGTTTACTGTACTTACTGAGCACGCATTAACTGCAGACCAACAACCCTACTTTGCCTGCCTTAATGACGAAAATAACCACACTATTGCGATATTACCTTTGTTGTCTCAACCGCGAATGCAATATGGTTTAACGCTTCGCACCCTAACTAGCTTAACCAATTACTACTCACCGCAGTATGATCTAATTTATAACCATGCGCAGATCAACCATGCTGCTGGATTAACAGCAATACTTGGTGAATTAAAAAAGCTTACTAGCTGGGATTTAATCGATATCTCACCGCTAAAACCCACACAGTTGGAAGCCTTTTCGCAGAGTGCTGCAAATATTAACCTTTTCGCTACACCTTATTGGCTGACAGACAACTATTATCACCCTGACCTCACCACATATAGCAATTATTTAACCTGTCGCTCTTCAAGAGTAAAGAACACACTTAAGCGTAAAACAAAAAAGCTTACTAAATCACATCAGTGGCAAATAGATTTATACCAAAGCGGCGAACAATTAGATGAAGCGATCGCACAGTATCACGCGGTTTATAACGAGAGTTGGAAAAAGAGCGAGCCATTTCCCGAATTCATTAATCAACTGATATACCTTGCCTCACAGCAAGGCTGGCTGCGTTTAGGTATATTAAGTATTGAAGAGAAGCCTGTGGCGGCGCAACTCTGGTTAGTTGCTAATGAACATGCCTATATCTATAAACTTGCTTATGACGAAGCTTATAAAGCTTTTTCGTGTGGCTCAATCTTATCCACATTCTTAACAGAGCATGTCGTTGAAAAAGATGAAGTCACCACTATCGACTTCCTTACAGGCACAGATCGATATAAAGCAGACTGGATGAGCCACCGACAAGATTTATTTGGCGTTCAATTTGGTAATAGCCACACAATCAAAGGGCTAATTATAAACTTTGCTAATCGACTAGCGCTGTTAAAGCGGGAGTTTATGTGTCAGTGGTCTAAACGAAAAAAGGAAGCTTAGCGCTTCCTTTGAATAGTTTAGAGTAATGACAATTACTTGATTACTTTCAAAAAAGAGCGGTCTTTTTTAACCGGCTCTTTTTTCGCTTCATCAGTATCACTTTTATCTACAGAAGCTTCAGTATCAGAGTCTCTAGAAACCGCAGTTAATGGCTCTAAATCACTGACACCAACTTCCTCTGCCAGTTGCTGATGGTAAAAAGGTTCATCTTCAAACATCGTTCCTGCACCGTTTTCACGTGCGTAAATAGCTAATACAGCAGCCATTGGAATAATTAGTTCAAACGGTTTACCACCAAAACGTGCACTAAAAATCACACGTTCATTACTCATCTCAATATCACCAATTGCATGAGGAGCAATATTTAAGACAATTTGCCCATCTTTAACATGCTCTAATGGCACTTGAACACCGGGAATATCAGCATTAACAACTAAGTGCGGTGTACAATCGTTATCGAGTAACCATTGGTAAAAGGCACGAAGCAAATAAGGACGATTCGGACCCATAGTAATTAACCTAAACGAATTTCACGCTCGGCATCAGTTAATGATGCTTGGAATGATTCACGTTCAAATACACGTTGCATATATAAACGTAACTCTTTACTACCGTTACCCGTAAGTTCAATGCCTAACTCTGGTAGACGCCATAATAGCGGTGCAAGGCAGCAATCAACTAGACTGAACTCTTCGCTCATGAAGTAAGGCATTTCAGCAAATATTGGCGCAATCGCAGTTAATTCTTCGCTTAGTTGCTTACGAGCACCTTCAGACTTAGAACCGCCTAAAGTAATTAACTCAACTAAAGAATACCAGTCAGACTCGATGCGGTGCATCATTAAGCGACTTTTAGCGCGGGCTACCGGATATACAGGCATTAACGGCGGATGAGGGAAACGCTCATCTAGGTACTCCATCACGATATCAGCTTTGTATAACACTAAGTCACGATCAACCAGTGTCGGTACGCTGTTGTATGGGTTAACTTCTATCAATGATTCTGGCAGGTTATCAGGGTCAACTTGCTTAATTTCAACATTAACACCTTTTTCGGCTAGCACGATGCGAACCTGATGACTCTTCATGTCTTTAACACCCGAGTAGAGTGACATTACTGAACGTTTATTGGCGGTTACGGCCATTGATACTCTCCAAAATCTTTTAATTTATATGTACTATAATCACAATCCTCCCGATTATAGCATTATCAGTTAACTATGTGGGCAATTGGCAAAAATAAAATTTTGACAAAAAAATGGGAGCCGAAGCTCCCATTTTGCTAATTACTAGAAATAGTAATTAGTGAATATCTCTCCAGTATTCTTTCTTCAGCAAGTAAGCCAAGATGAAGAAGATACATAAGAAACCAATTACCCAGCGACCTAAGCTTTCACGCTCAAGCTTGCTTGGCTCACCAGCATAATGTAAGAAGTTAGTGATATCAGTAACCGCTTTATCGTACTCTTCAACACTTAGTTCGCCTGAACCATCTGTTGTCGTGATAACGATACCGTTCTCATCCTTAACAATTTGCTTAACACCGTTCTCATCAAGCTCAAACGTTGCTGTAGGAACACCTTGTAAGCCTTGAAGTACGTGCGGCATGCTCGCACCAGGTAACATTGTGTTATTCACACCAAATGGACGCTCTGGGTCAACATAGAAGCTTTTTAGGTAAGTATATACCCAATCAGTACCACGTGAACGAGCAACTAGCGTTAAGTCAGGAGGCGTAATACCAAACCATTTACCTAACGCTGCATCCGTAGGAGCGTTCTCAATTAAGTTACCAATTTTCACACCAGTGAAAATAAGGTTCTCTTTCATTAGATTTTCAGGAATATCTAAATCTTTAGCGATACGATTATAACGCTGATATTTAGTTTCATGACAACCCAAACAGTAGTTCATGAATAACTTAGCGCCATTTTGTAATGAAGCTTTATCCGTAGGATCAATTGGTGCACTCAGTGTTGGAGCACCGCCACCTGCTGCTAACGCAAGCGTTGGCAACAGAGTAACTAAAGCAATGATAAATTTTTTCATTAGTGTGCAAGCCTCTCTGGAAGTGGTTTAGTTTTTTCATTTTTACTGTAAACAAACAGCGCGATGAAGAAACCGAAGTAACCGATACTAGTGATAACACCAACTAAGTTAGCTAAATCAGTTGCAGGCATAGTACCTAATTTACCTAAGATAACGAAACACACACAGAATTGAGCTAAGTTAATCTTATGAGCTAAACTACGGTAACGAATTGATTTAACGTTACAGCGATCTAACCAAGGCAGTAGGAATAACATCACGATCGCACCAAACATCGCTACGGCACCGAATAACTTATCAGGAACAACACGTAAGATAGTGTAGAACGGACCGAAGTACCATACTGGAGCGATATGCTCAGGTGTTTTCAGTGCATTAGCCGGCTCAAAGTTAGGCTTCTCTAGGAAGTAACCGCCACCTTCAGGTGCATAGAACATTACATAGCTAAATACGATTAAGAAGCCGACCACGCCCATGATATCTTTTACTGAGTAGTATGGGTGGAACGGTACTGCATCAACGATGTCGTATTTATCAGAGAACTGTTTGTGGAACTTGAACTTAGACTTTTGATCTTCAGGTACACTTCCCTTAGGACGCTTAATCTCAACACCGTCAGGGTTGTTTGAACCTACTTCATGTAATGCAACAATGTGTAAGAATACTAAGATAACTAACACTAATGGTAATGCAATAACGTGTAATGCGAAGAAACGGTTTAACGTTGCACCAGAGATAACATAGTCACCACGGATCCAAGTAGTTAGGTCTTCACCAATCACTGGAATCGCACCAAATAGAGAGATGATTACCTGTGCACCCCAGAATGACATATTACCCCATGGTAATAAGTAACCCATGAATGCTTCAGCCATTAGGATCAAGAAGATGAACATACCGAATAACCACAGTAATTCACGTGGTTTTTGGTAAGAGCCATACATCATACCGCGCAACATATGCAGATAAACAACAACGAAGAATGCAGAAGCACCCGTTGAATGCATATAACGTAGTAACCAACCGTATTCAACATCACGCATGATGTATTCAACAGAAGCAAATGCACCTTCACCAGAAGGTACGTAGTTCATCGTTAGCCAAACACCTGTAAGGATTTGGTTAACTAGTACTAGCATGGCTAGAGAGCCAAAAAAGTACCAAAAGTTGAAGTTAACCGGTGCTGGATATTGAGCAATATGCTTATTCCATGTATCGGTCATTGGAATTCGTTTGTCGATCCAATTAACAAGATTTGTCAACATTATGCATCTCCTTCATCAAGGCCGATTAGCAACGTTGTGCCATCTTTGAACATGTGAGGCGGAATTTCTAAGTTTAATGGTGCAGGTACGTTTTGGAATACACGACCAGCCATATCAAACTTCGAACCGTGACAAGGACAGAAGAAACCATTCTTCACACCCTCAACCACTTCACCAAAATCACCAGCATGGTAAGTAGGAGCACAACCAAGGTGAGTACACACACCTAAAGCAACTAAGAACTCAGGCTCTACCGAGCGATGGCTATTAACTGCATAGTCTGGTTGTTGAGGCTCTTTAGAACCTGGGTCACGTAATTGATCATTATGCCCATTCTCTAACTCAGCTAACACTTCTTTGGTACGGCGAACTACATATACCGGCTTACCACGCCATTGAACCCTAACTAGTTGACCAGGCATCATTTTGCTTGCATCGTACTCCACTGGAGCACCCGCAGCTTTAGCCTTTTCACTAGGATTCCATGACTTGATAAAAGGTACAGCAACACCGGCAGCACCAACACCACCAACCACTGCTGTCGCAAGGGTTAGGAAGCGGCGACGGCCATTATTTTCTGGCGCACTACTCATCCACATATCTCCTGTTTTGATGACCTAAAAAACGGAACATCACTCAAATTTACGGTTATATTTTTAATACACGACTCACACATTCTGCCAAGCTAAAACTGGTTAAAAACCACGCTCCAGTCTGACATAAAACATGCCTCTGCTTATTTAGCAGAAATTTAGCAAATTATAAGCGTTTTGAACGTAAAAATCATAGCTAATTAGTCGTTAAAACTGATTAATTCTTCAATAGTTGCTAATTTAAATCAATTTCCAGAAGGGCGTGAACAAAATATCTACACAAAGCGCAACAAATAACCACTTTTAAATTATGGACAAAAGTCGTTAGCTAGTGATTTATAAGGGAAAGAAGAAATTGGACGTTGCTTAGATTTACCACTTACACCTGAAATGGATCTCGCTGTAGATATTTAGTCTAATAAATATTTTTTTGTGCTTAAAAAATAAAAAACCCAGCCGAAGCTGGGTTTTTGAACCGATTTGAAATTCTGTTTGCAATACAGCAAACAGAACCAAACAAAAAGGATATTAACGTTTTGAGAATTGTGGCTTCTTACGTGCTTTACGTAGACCAACTTTCTTACGCTCAACTTTACGTGCATCACGGGTAACGAAACCAGCAACACGTAGATCAGAACGAAGAGACTCATCAAACTGCATTAGTGCACGAGTGATACCGTGACGGATTGCGCCCGCTTGACCAGTAGTACCACCACCAGTAACTGTCACATTGATATCGAACTTTTCAGTCATTTCAACTAACTCTAATGGTTGACGAACAACCATACAAGAAGTTGGACGACCGAAGAACTCGTCAAGAGGACGGTTGTTGATAGTGATTGTACCGCTACCTGCTTTTAAGAAAACACGAGCTACTGAGCTTTTGCGACGACCTGTGCCGTAGTATTGATTATCTGCCATTTGCTTATATTCCGTATTAGATGTCTAAAACTTGAGGCTGTTGAGCAGCATGTTGATGCTCGTTACCCGCGTATACTTTCAATTTACGGAACATTGCGCGGCCTAAAGGACCTTTTGGCAACATACCTTTAACTGCTTTCTCGATGATTTGCTCAGGAGCTTTATCAAGTAGCTTGTCGAAAGTGATAGACTTGATACCACCGATGAAACCAGTGTGGTGGTAGTATGTTTTATCAGTACGCTTAGCACCAGTTACGGCAATTTTTTCACAGTTAATAACGATGATGTAATCACCAGTGTCAACGTGTGGAGTGTACTCAGGCTTGTGCTTACCACGTAAACGTGAAGCAATTTCAGTAGCCAAACGACCTAACGTTTTACCGTCAGCATCTACAACGTACCAGTCGCGTTTTACGCTTTCTGGCTTTGCGCTAAAAGTTTTCATTATATAAAACCCATTTAAAATTTCTATTTTATGTTTTTACCTGCCGCGTATAAATCAAAGCAAGCTAAAAACAATGTCCAGTGTGCTTGAATTTTACCCCTTCGAGTAATCTTCGAAAGCGATCGCTGTATTCTCTTGGGAAAAAGAACAATACAACTTACTTGGGCAGGCGCAGGATTATACTAGAAGGCGAATGAAAAATCATCTACTAATTACAGAAAAAGCTAACAAATCTCACACACCCTCGATAAGTTACTACAACGTCGATTATGGCTTGTGCGCTTCCGCTAAATAGTCATGTGATTGCATTTCTTGTAAACGGCTTAAACAGCGTTTAAATTCAAACTCTAATTGGCCATGAGTATACAGTTCATCCATCGCCACTTGTGCTGAGATAATCAATTTAACGCGACGCTCATAGAACTCATCCACCATGGCGATAAAACGACGCGCGATATCATCGACCCCCTGCCCCATCTGCTCAACATTACTGAGCAAGACAGAGTGGTAGCAACGTGCCAGTTCCATGTAATCAACTTGGCTACGTGGGCCATCACATAACGCCCTAAAGTCAACCAGCAAAACACCATCAGCATCTAAACGCACTGTAATAGAGCGCCCTTCTACCTCAATGCTACCGACCTCATGCCCAGGCTCAGGAGCAAGTTGCTCAAAATAAGTGAGTAAATTGCTATCAGCGGTAGCATCTAATGGATAGTGATAGATTTCAGCTTGCTCTAGCGCTCGTAAACGATAGTCAACACCAGAATCAACGTTAACCACCTCCGTATGCTCATTAATAAGCGCTATTGCAGGCAAGAAACGTGCACGCTGCAACCCATTTCGATATAGATCATCAGGAATGATATTTGATGTTGCAACAAGGATAACCCCATAACCAAATAGCTCTTCGAATAAACCACCTAAAATCATTGCATCAGTAATATCAGAAACAAAAAACTCATCGAAACAAATAATTCGCGCTTCATCAGCGAACTTTTTAGCAATCACTTTAAGTGGATCACTTTGCCCTTGCAGCAGTGTTAACTCTTGATGAACTCGATGCATAAAACGATGGAAATGCACCCGCATCTTTTGCTCAAACGGCAGCGCCTCAAAAAATGTATCAACAAGATAGGTTTTACCACGCCCCACACCGCCCCAAAAATAAAGTCCTTTAATCGATGCAGCCTGCTGCTGGGGTTTCGCTCCAAACAGCGTTTTGAATTTATTTCCTAAACCCGTTTTCTTTTCAACCACAGGCGCTGTTAGCAATTCGTCATATAGACGTTGCAATTGCTTTACCGCATTCTCTTGTGCTGCATCATAACTAAAATCGTCACGAGTTAAGTCTTGTTGATATTTTTGTAACGGGGTAAGCTGAGACATCGGTCGCTAGTTTCCTTCACTTAAGTTTTTAGTGGCTGATCTATAACTTGCACGCTAAAATTAGATTAACCAAGTTATTTTGTTTGTTCTATCGGGTTATTTTAGAGCTTATCAAAAGGGCTTTATTTATAATGCTTTTTTACAATAGGCTCTAGCAAATTACAGTAATAGTAAAAAGCTACATCCCTTAGAAAAACTCAAAACAACAACATTTATAACGTATTTTAAAAGCCGATAATATTAGCACAAGCTACTAGATCGGCACTATATAATACTTCGGGGGGTATTATGGATTTATCTATGGTTTTATTTCTTTTATTTTTAGGTGGTATTTCAGGTTTTGTTATTGCAAAGATAACCACCAGTAGCTCAACTGACTCAAGTCTCGAGGCTAAAAACCAACAGTTAGAAGCTGAGTTGTCGCAATATAAACAAGATGTCGAGCAACACTTTGCTGCAAGTGCAGATTTACTAGGTAATATGGCACAAGAATATAGTAAAGTTTACCAACACATGGCGCAAGCGCAGCAAAGCTTACTACCAGATAGCGAACTGACCATTAAAATTCCATTTAATGACGCCAAGGAAACATCAGTTGTACAAGATGCAATCGAAGAGGTAGAACTTGAAGTTCAAGCTAAAACAGAAAGTTCACAAGTAAATAATGAATCAGAACAGCCTAACGATTACGTCGATGGCTCACACGGAATCATTAATGCTGACGAAGCAACGGCTAAACCAGAAACTGAAGTAAAACAAAGCGCATAAGCACCTTTACGCTGGCTCATTATCTCGTTTTCGTGATGAATGATGAGCCATATTCTTGCTAAAACACCACCGACCGTCTTTATAAAATCTTACATTTTTCTTTCAATCTTACTCTTGGTTTCAATATTTTAGGAACTATTATAATTTTACGTAGTCCTTAATACGTATCATTTTTCAGATTAGTTTCAGGAGACCATTGTATGATGACAAAAAAATTATCTTTAATCTCAGCTTCACTTTTCGCGCTTTCTATTGGCTTTTACCCAAGTACTTCTCAGGCCGCTTGGCCGCAAAGCGTTAGTGGCCAACAATTACCTAGCTTAGCTCCAATGCTAGAGAAAGTCGCCCCAGGCGTTGTATCAATCTCTGTTGAAGGAACTCACACTCAGCGCCTTCAGCGCCGCCAAGTTCCAGAGATGTTCCGCCCGTTTATTGGCCGTGGTGACCAGGTAAGAGAGCAACCGTTTAAAGGGCTAGGCTCGGGCGTTATCATCGACGCTGAAGAAGGGTATATCCTGACTAACCACCACGTGGTTAATAACGCAGATGAGATAAAAATATCGTTAAGCGATGGCCGCCAGTTCACCGCTAAGATGATTGGCTCAGATCCTGAATCTGACGTTGCCTTGCTGCAAGTAGAAGCTGATAACTTAACCGAGGTAAAAAAGGCTGACTCAGACGAGTTACGTGTTGGTGATTTCACCGTTGCCATCGGTAACCCATTCGGCCTAGGTCAGACAGTCACATCAGGGATCGTATCCGCACTTGGCAGAACAGGCTTAAACACCGATAATTATGAAAACTTCATCCAAACTGATGCGGCGATCAACAGTGGCAACTCTGGAGGAGCTCTAGTAAACCTTAAGGGTGAATTAATTGGCATTAACACGGCGATTATCGGGCCTAATGGGGGCAATGTTGGTATTGGGTTTGCCATCCCAATCAATATGGCGGATAGCTTAGTCAACCAAATATTAGAGTTTGGTGAAGTACGCCGTGGGGTGTTAGGTATTCAAGGTCTACCGCTGACACCTGAGCTAGCCAAGAAGTTTGGCCTAGATACCAAGCATGGTGCCTTTGTCAATCAAGTTATGCCAGATTCAGCAGCCGAAGCAGCGGGCCTTGAAGCTGGCGATATCATTGTTAAGGTTGACGGGCGAGCTATAAAAACGTTCTCCGATTTACGCGCTAAAATCGCAACAATGGGCGCAGGAACCAACGTTAAATTGGAAGTTATCCGTGATGGCCGTACCAAGAAGTTTAAAGTCAAGCTCAAAGACAAAAGTAGTGAAAGTGTCTTGGCACGTGTCATTCATCCGGCGTTATCCGGTGCTAAGCTAAAAGATAATAGTGGCAAAGTGAAAGGGGTGTCCGTTAGCGATATCGAGCGACGCTCCCCAGCGATGCAAGTTGGCCTTGAAGATGGTGATGTAATCATCGGCGTTGACCGCACACGCGTTAAATCACTTAAGGAGCTACGTGCTTATCTAAAAGAGAATGAAGGAATGTCAGCGCTACGTATTAAACGTGAAGACAGTGTATTGTATTTAATCCTTAATTAACATTTCCGCACGACTTTGGTAAATTTGCGCCGAGAAACTCACCTTGAGTTTCTCGGCGTCATGATATTAACACCCTGAAACACAATCCTAGTTTGAAAAATTCAATAATTACGTTACCCTTTAGGACAACTTAGGAAATGAGTCAGTTATTTGTGTTCAAATTCGTTAAAGCAACAATCAAAGCCATTATTTCAGGCCTGATCATTGGTGGACTGATTATCGTGCTAATTCCAAGTCTACGTCCTCAGTTTTCTGTGAGCATCAAAGATTGGTTTTTAACACATAATGC
The DNA here is from genome assembly GCF_030689115.1 of Psychrobium sp. 1_MG-2023. NCBI lineage: Bacteria > Pseudomonadati > Pseudomonadota > Gammaproteobacteria > Alteromonadales > Shewanellaceae > Psychrobium > Psychrobium sp. 1_MG-2023. The sequence goes on from NZ_JAUYVJ010000008.1 coordinate 65,044, forward strand.
ACAAGTTTCGTTTGCTAATGCTATCCAGCGCTCAGCACCTGCTGTTGTTAATATTTACTCGGTGACACAACACCTCAACCCACTTAACCAAATAGAACGCCGTGATAAAGGGCTTGGCTCCGGAGTTATCATGTCTAAAAGTGGCTTTATTATGACGAACTTGCACGTCATTAAAGGGGCTGACATCATCTATGTTGCTTTGCAAGATGGTCGCTTCCAAATTGCCAGTGTTGTCGGCACCGACCCGCTAACAGATTTAGCTGTATTACATATTACTCTACCTGACCTCCCAGTTATCCCCATGAACCTTAAGCGAAGCACTCAAGTCGGTGATTTAGTCCTTGCTATAGGCAACCCATACAACCTCGGGCAAACTATCACTCAAGGAATCGTTAGTGCAACGGGGCGGAAAGCGGGCCTAAGCTCATCAAATTTTCTTGACTTAATCCAAACCGATGCCGCAATTAATGACGGTAACTCTGGCGGAGCGTTAATTAATTCGCGCGGTGATTTAATCGGTATTAATGCGGCAAGCTTTAATGCTCTCGATAACGGTGGCATTAATGGTATTAGCTTTGCCATTCCAATTAATTTAGCCTACACCATCATGAAAGAAATAATCGTTGAAGGGCATGTATCACGTGGTTCGCTGGGCTTTAATGGTGAAGCTCTTAACCGTATGGCGACGATGTCATTAAATATAAACAGCGGTGCAGTGTTAGTTTCAGCTGTATCACCACAAGGTGCAGCAAAGCAAGCAGGCTTACAAATTGATGATGTTATCATTGAAGTGAATAAGAAAAGTTTTGGGTCAGTCGAAGAGCTACGTAATCATATTGCAGGAACCAAACCGGGTAATAAAATTAGCATCACTATTATCAGACAGGGTAAGCGAATGGTATTGGATATGGTGACGAGTGAGTTAAGGGTTAGTTAACTCACTCTAAAACAGGGTTATGATATCGACCAGAACTAGTCTAGCTATTTAACCTTTCGATATTTGCACCAAGCGCATTAAGCTTTAACTCAATATGCTCATAGCCGCGATCTATGTGATAAATACGGTCAACCACCGTTTCACCATCAGCAACTAGACCAGCAATCACTAAGCTTGCAGAAGCTCGTAAATCCGTCGCCATCACTTGTGCACCATTTAAGCGTTCAATCCCATGACAAATAGCTGTATTACCTTCTAAGTCAATAGTAGCGCCCATACGTTGCAACTCTGGGATGTGCATAAAGCGATTCTCAAAGATCGTTTCAATCACATTCGCGCTGCCTTGAGCTAAAGCATTAAGTACACAAAACTGTGCTTGCATATCCGTTGGAAATGCAGGGTGTGGTGCAGTCTTAATATTAACAGCTTTTGGTTGCTGCCCCTTCATATCTAACGATATCCAGTCATCACCGGTCTCAATCGTTGCGCCAGCTTCTTCAAGCTTTGCAATCACAGGCTCTAACGCTGATGCATCTGCAGATAAACAGCGAATATTTCCTCGAGTAATTGCAGCGGCAACTAGGAAAGTGCCTGTTTCAATGCGGTCAGGCATCACACGATAAGAACTGGCCTTTAATGATTCAACACCTTCGATACGAATCGTATCAGAGCCAGCACCAACAACTTTAGCTCCCATCGAGTTAAGGTAGTTCGCTAAGTCCACAATCTCTGGCTCACGAGCTGCATTTTCTAATACAGTCGTACCCTCAGCGATTGCCGCAGCCATCATGAGGTTTTCAGTTGCGCCAACACTCACCATATCCATGAAGATAGTCGCACCTTTTAGGCGACCATCAACACGTGCCTTAATGTAGCCGCCATCGACAGAAATTTCGGCTCCCATTTGCTTTAAGCCTTGAATATGTAGATTGACCGGGCGGGCACCAATCGCACAACCGCCAGGTAAAGACACATCAGCTTGACCAAAACGGGCAAGTAACGGCCCTAAGACAAGGATCGACGCACGCATGGTTTTAACCAAATCATAAGGTGCACAAAACTCATTAATTGTACAAGCATTCACTTTAAACTGGTTATTCTCAAACTGAACTTGAGCACCCAAGCTAGTTAAAACCTTGGCAGTGGTATTAATATCATTTAGCTCAGGGACATTAGTAATTACCGTGTCACCTTTCGCTAAAATAGTTGCCATCAATATAGGTAAAGCCGCATTTTTTGCACCAGAAATGGTGACATCTCCCTGCAATTTATCAACTGCAGTAATTTTTAACTTTTGCACAAAAACGCCTTAACCGATTGGATTGAGCAGTTGCTCACGTTGCCATTTCTCTGGAGTGAACGCCTTAATAGACACTGCATGAACTGCCCCTGAAGCGATAACTTCATTTAATGGAGCATAGATTGCTTGCTGTTGTTTTACTCGACTCATTTCACCAAACATAGGTGATACTGCGATAATTTGATAGTGACCGTTCTCACCAGAAACATGTAATTCGTCTAATGTAATTGCATCATTTAATAATGCTTTAATCTCTTCGATTTCCATCAAAACCTCTTTAATCGTCGAATCTATGTGGAAACTCATCTATTTAATGAGCTGGTCCACATTATAAAGTAACTTTAATTTTTCTAATGCCTCAGTCGTCCCGACATAAGATAATTCAATATTTTTTTGTTGTGCTTGCTCTTTTAACTCAAGCAAAAGTGCTAACCCAGCACTGTCCACCTGTTCTAATGCTGATACATCGACATCGACTTTACCCTCTAGCCCTTTAATTTGTTCTTTTAAAGGTAATAAAGTTAATAAAGTCTCTTGATTAAGTACCCCTTGGATTTGAACACTATTTGGTGTTTGAGTATTCCATATTAGCATTATGACTTAACCTTTGCTTCAACGGACTGTTGTGCTTTTTCATCAAGTTTAGTCATCAAATAATCAATACCATGCTTACGGATAATGCTATTAAACTCTGTTCGCTTACTCGACACCATGCTGATCCCTTCAGCAACCATGTCAAATGCACGCCAGTTGCCTGACTTTTTACCTTTCCTTAATTTAAAGTCAATTTTAATTGGCGGACGATTAGCATCGATAATAGTAACCTTTACCTGTGCTGTTCGGCTACTGCCAACATCTTTTGCTGGGGCATAGGTCACCTTCTGGTCATCGTATAACGTAAACACATTGGCATAAGTAACAATTAGGTAACGACGGAATACTTCAAAAAAAGCCGCCTTTTGCTCTTTCGTTTTTAACTTAGCATAGTTACGGCCTAACACTTTCGCTGCAGCGTAAGAATGATTAACATAAGGCATCAATTCTTCTTCAACGATTACTTTTAGGTGATTAATATCTTTTTCGATTAATTGGCGGTCCTGACGAAAACGAGCAAAAGTTCGTTCACTGGCCTGCTCTATTAATTGTTGAGGGTCCTTCATACTGATAGGTTCACGGTTAGTTTCAGCTGACACAGCGACTGAACTAAACACGGCCATTAAAACTAGAGATACAACGCTAAACAATCTAAACATGATATGGAGCCCCTTTATTAATCGTCACTGTTGCCATATAAAAACTGACCTATTAAGTCTTCTAAAACCATTGCTGAACGGGTGTCTTCAATAACGCCACCGTCAGTTAGAATCTCGGTTTCTTCATCAACAAAGCCTGGAGTTAAGCCAATAAACTGCTCACCTAGCAAGCCAGAAGTTAAGATAGCCACAGAGCTAGAGTCAGGGAATTGATTAAAGTTACTGTCAATCTCCATTGTGACTTTTGGACTAAAATCACTGTCTAAGCTGATACTAGATACCCTGCCGACAACGACACCACCGACTTTAATTGCAGAGCGTACTTTCAAGCCACCAACATTATCAAATTTAGCGGTTAACTCATAGCTCTGGCTATTACCACCCATTTGACTATCGGCCACTTTCAAACCAAGCATAAGAATAGCTGCAATCCCTGCTAATAAGAATGAACCAACTAATAACTCTATTTTTTTACTATTCATTTATTTACCCTCATGCTTTTCACATGAATTCACTAATTTAATGTATCAAAACTTAATATCGAATGAATTAAATCTGACGTTATAAAGAAAATAAGATTAACCAAACATAAGTGCAGTTAATACAAAATCTAGCCCTAAAATGGCTAGGCTCGACTGAACGACCGTCGAAGTTGTCGCTTTGCTAATACCTTCAGATGTTGGCACAGCATCATAACCTTTATGTAATGCTATCCATGTCACTACGATAGCAAAAATAACACTCTTGATTGCGCCGTTCACTACGTCTTCTTGCCACTCAACAGAGGCTTGCATCACCGACCAAAACGCTCCGGTATCAACCCCCAACCAATCAACCCCTACCAGGTGACCACCCATAATACCTACAGCAGAGAAGATAGCCGCTAATAAAGGAAGACTAATCACGCCAGCCCAAAACCGTGGAGCGACAATTTGATGTAATGGGTCGATGGCCATCATCTCTAATGAACTTAATTGCTCCGTTGCCTTCATCAAGCCAATTTCAGCCGTTAAAGCTGAGCCTGCTCGTCCAGCGAACAGCAACGCAGATACGACGGGGCCAAGTTCACGTAGTAATGACAAGGCAACCATTTGACCTAAACTTTGTTCAGCACCATAACCCACTAGGATGGTATAGCCTTGCAATGACAGCACCATACCAATAAATAGGCCTGATACCACAATAATAATTAACGATTGCACACCGACAATGTAAAGCTGCTTAATTAACAGAGGCAATAATTTTAAACCTCGCCCAGCAGGTTTTAATGCGCCAAACAATAAAGAACCAGCACGCCCCGCACCAGCAATATATGACAATCCGCTACGGCCTAAATTGGCCACCGACTTAATCAGCATGATTAAATAGTTCCTTTTGATAATCTTCACTTGGGAAATGAAATGGTACCGGACCATCAGGACGCCCTTGCATAAACTGGACGATTTGCTCTGATTTTTCTTGTCGTAATTGCTCTGGTGTACCGTGGGCTATCACTGTCTTATTTGCAACGATATAAACATAATCAGCGATGCTGAGCACCTCTTCAACATCGTGAGAAACAACAATAGAAGAAAGCCCTAAGGCATCATTTAACTCTCGAATTAAACGAACAATAACGCCCATTGAAATGGGATCTTGCCCCGCAAATGGTTCGTCATACATGATCAGCTCAGGGTCCAATGCAATTGAACGTGCTAAGGCAGCTCGCCGAGCCATACCGCCGGAAAGCTCAGAAGGAAATAATTGGGCAGCACCGCGTAAGCCAACAGCTTCTAGTTTCATTAATACGACTTTTCTAATTAACGATTCAGGTAGCTGAGTATGCTCTCTAATCGGAAATGCGACATTATCAAATACATTCATTTCGGTGAATAACGCACCTGATTGAAATAACATCCCCATTTTTCGGCGAATTTGATATAACTCTTTACGAGAGGATTGGACGAGATCTTCACCGTCAAACTTAATTTGACCTTGAGACGGTTTTAGCTGACCACCGATTAAACGTAGCAATGTTGTTTTACCGATGCCACTTGGCCCCATAATGGCAGTTACTTTGCCTCGTGGGACTTTTAAATTGATATTATCGTAAATCACTCGCTCTTCACGGCTAAAGTTCAAGTTCGATATTTCAATAATATTATCAGAAGAGTTCAATGGTTAACCTATTCCCTTGCTTTTCACAATCGGCATGATAGTTATTGTGCTAAATTCTAATCGATCTAGATTGCGCGACACAATCAAATTAATGATTATTCACCTTTATTTTATTGTTTCAAGCTTATTTAATACTCAAGTAAGCACTATTAATGTAACTTTTTGTAATGACTCTCTTAATCATCGTCGTTCCTGCGTTTCAATAAAACACTTATGATTTTTAATACAGCTGCACTAATTGACCCGACATTCTCGACAAAAGTTGCAACTAAAGTAATTTATATTGTCGTTAACACAACAATAGCAACATTTATGCTTTATTTTTGCCAATGAAATAGCGACAATCTACTCATTACAACAAACCATAGTTTTTTACTGATGATATTAAGTATTGCCACTCTAATCGCAGGCCTTGTAGGATTAATCTGGAGCGCAGATAAATTCGTTTTTGGCTCCGCAGCTATTGCCCGTAACTTCGGCTTACCCCCATTAATTATTGGTCTGACAATTGTTGCTATGGGTTCATCGGCCCCAGAGATAATGGTTGCAATAACGGCGTCACTTGATGGCACAGGTAATACCGCAATTGGTAACGCGTTAGGTTCCAATATTACCAATATCGCCCTTGTACTCGGTGTCACTGTCCTACTGAAACCATTATTAGTACACTCTCAGTTACTGAACCGTGAACTACCCATTTTATTACTTGTCTCAGGTATTGCGGGATACATCTTGTATGACCAAGTCTTAACCTTCACTGAAGGGTTAGTCCTTATTTCACTATTTTTTATTACTATTGGTGGCTTATGCTGGTTAACTTTACGCGATAAAAAGTCTGACGACCCATTAATTGAAGAGGCTCAGGACGAAGTACCTGAAGGAGTCCCATCAAAACTAGCTGTATTCTGGATAGTATTCGGTATGGTGCTTTTGCCAATTTCTTCACACTTCGTAGTTGATGGTGCTAGTGATATTGCTCGTTACTTTGGGCTATCAGATCTAGTGATTGGCTTAACGATTATTGCTATTGGCACCAGTTTGCCAGAACTTGCCGCTTGTATTGCTAGTATCAAAAACAATGAACACGATTTAGCATTAGGTAATATCGTAGGTTCAAACATTTTCAACATTTTAGCAGTACTAGCTGTACCAGCATTAATCGCTCCTGGTACCTTTGATGCTGACGCGGCCGGTCGCGATATGTATATTATGCTTGGCTTAACTGTTCTTTTATTCGCAATGTGTTGGCAGATTTTGGGCAAACGCAATATTACTCGTATCGAAGGGGCTCTTCTATGTGCCATCTTCGTCGGCTACCAATTTTTATTATTTAGCTAATTGTCATAAAGGACATCAGTTATGCCTGTAAATCAAGATTTTTGCCTTTGGGGCCAGCAAGTTGTTAAAACTGAAATCGAAGCATTACAAGAATTAACGCAATATATTAATGATGATTTTGCGAATGCATGCCAATTAATTATTAACTGCACTGGCAAGGTTGTTGTTATGGGCATGGGTAAGTCAGGGCATATTGCGCGAAAAATTGCGGCAACATTAGCCAGTACTGGTACACCGGCCTTTTTTGTCCACCCAGGTGAAGCGAGTCATGGCGATCTAGGTATGATCACCGCCGACGATGTTGTCTTGTCGATCTCAAACTCAGGGGCGTCCAGTGAAATTTTAACTCTCTACCCTGTTATGGAACGTATTGGCGTTCCTGTGATTTCAATGACTGGAAATCCAACCTCTTCAATGGCAAAGCTATCTCAAGTGCACTTGTGTATTGCAGTGTCAAAAGAAGCCTGCCCTTTAGGGTTAGCGCCAACATCGAGTACGACAGCCACCTTAGCAATGGGCGATGCATTAGCGGTTGCGCTCTTACAAGCAAAAGGCTTTACTGCTGACGACTTCGCATTATCTCACCCAGGTGGCGCATTAGGACGGAAATTACTCTTACGCGTTTTAGATGTTGCCCATACAGGCAAGCAGCTACCGTTGGTCACACCAGACACAACAATAAGTCATGCGCTGCTAGAAGTATCTAATAAAGGCTTGGGCATGACTGGCGTTGTAAATGATGATGGGGAATTGATCGGACTATTTACCGATGGTGACTTGCGCCGTACGCTAGATCATAAATTAGATTTCCACCATACGCCGATAAGCCAAGTGATGACCAATGACCCCGTCACACTAGATGGTAACTTGCTTGCAGCAAGTGCACTAAAATTGATGGAAGAGCGTAATATTAATGGCCTATTTATCCTTGAAGATGGTAAGCCTATCGGTGCGCTAAATATGTTAGACATGCTAAAAGCTGGAGTCGTTTAAATGAAAACAGTACCTACTCTCTATGGTGAAATAGCTGAGTCAGCTTGGATTCAGGCTGCCGAAATTAAACTATTGATTTGTGATGTAGATGGCGTCTTCTCTGATGGTAGAATTTACCTTGGTAATGACGGTGAAGAGCTTAAAGCTTTTCACACCAAAGATGGTTTTGGAGTCAAGTCTCTGATAAACGCTGGTATTGATGTCGCTATTATCACCGGACGTAAATCAACCATCGTTGAGAATAGAATGACGAGCTTAGGTGTTAAGCATATTTATCAAGGACAAGCAGATAAATATGTTGCTTACCAAGCGTTGTTAAAGCAATTTTCGCTCGCTCCAAATCAAGTGGCTTATATAGGTGATGATATGGTTGATAAGCCTGTGATGGACGATTGTGGATTGGGCGTTGCGGTAAACGATGCTCACCCAGCGTTATTGCAAAATTGTGACTATGTCACTTTCACTAAAGGGGGCTTTGGCGCTGTGCGTGAAGTGAGTGATTTAATTTTAGCCAGTCAAGGGATCTTAGCTCAAGCTAAAGGGATGAGTGTATGAATCGAGCCACGATATTAATTGGCCTATTCTTTATTTCATGTATTTTATTCTTTTGGAATCCATTCTGGTCGGTCACCAAGCCCAAGCAAGCTGAAGTCGCTAGTCAATACTTACCTGACTTTACAGCAACAGATATGACATTACGTCAATTTAATGGGCAAGGTTACTTATCATCGTTAGTACATGCTGATGAAATGAAGCATTATGAGCAGGATGTAACCGTCTTAATTAACCCCAGCTACATAATTTACCCCAAAAACGGTGGCGCGCGTTGGAAAATAAATGCCTCTCGAGGCACATTTAACCAGCAGGACCGCGTTGTGTTAGAAAAAGATGTTATTATTAGCGCGATTAATCCCGAAGAAAAAGTTCAGCAAATCAAAGCAGCACGGCTGAATCTCAACTTGAACAATATGTTAATTGAGAGTGACAGTGCGATAGAGATAATCGGTCATAAATACAAAATTGAAGGCTTAGGCTTACGTGCCAGCTTTAATGAACAACAATTTGAAATTATTAAAAATATACAGGCAATCTATGAAAACACTCAAAGCTAGTGCTTTTTTTCTATTAGCACTACTGACTAGTAACACCGCCACGGCATTATCTGATGACTTTAAACAACAAGCATCAATCAACGCCGATAACCAGTATATTGATTTAGCAAAAAATATTGCGGTGTACAAAGGTAATGTCACCATTAAGCAAGGGTCAATTGAAATTACTGCCGATCGCTTAGAAGTATACAATCATGGAGAGCATGGTGTTGAGCTTATGGTATTAATTGGTAGGCCAGCACGCTTCTCACAACGAGTCGGCGATGGGAATAATATTTCTGCCCAAGCCAAAGAGATCCGATTTGAGCGCGGTACTAATATCATTAAACTCAACCGTAGCGCTCAATTAACTTGGGGCAAAAATGTCGTTAAAGGCGATACGATTAGTTACGATATGGTCAGACAGCTTTTAAACGCTGATCGCAATGCAAACAAAAAAGACCAAGTAACCACAATCCTCCAGCCAAATGAAAGTAAAAATTAAACCATGAGTACATTGAGAGCACAGCATTTAGCAAAGAACTACTCTGGACGCCAAGTCGTTAAGGACGTGTCATTAGAAGTCGCTAAAGGGCAAATCGTCGGATTATTAGGCCCAAACGGTGCCGGTAAAACAACAACTTTCTATATGGTAGTTGGTCTAGTGCCAAGCGATAGTGGCCAGGTGACTATTGGCGGTAACGACATTACATTAATGCCAATGCACCAGCGTGCACGACAAGGCATTGGCTATTTGCCACAAGAGTCATCAATTTTCAGAAAGCTATCCGTTTACGATAACATCATGGCGATCCTACAAACTCGTAAAGATCTTAATAAAGCTCAACGAGTTGAGAAGCTAGAGAGTTTGTTAGAAGAATTCCATATCCAGCACATTAGAAACAGTTTAGGAATGGCCCTCTCTGGTGGAGAAAGACGTCGTGTAGAGATCGCTCGAGCGCTTGCTGCTGACCCTGAATTCATTTTATTAGATGAACCCTTTGCTGGCGTTGACCCTATCTCAGTGATTGATATAAAACAAATCATTGAACAATTAAAGCAACGTGGCTTAGGAGTGCTGATCACTGACCATAACGTACGAGAAACGTTAGATGTTTGTGAATTTGCTTATATTGTTAGTCATGGTGAAATGATTGCACAAGGCCAACCAGATGACATATTATCAAATCAAACGGTCAGAGATGTTTATCTCGGAGAGCAATTCAGACTATAGTTAGACTATACGATAAAAATAATTTTGTGCTCTCTTCCTTTTAGCACATTCAAGATAACGGATTTAAATGAAAGCTTCATTACAGTTAAAATTAGGCCAATCGCTTACAATGACCCCACAGTTGCAACAAGCGATTAGGCTGCTGCAACTTTCAACTCTCGATCTTCAAAATGAGATCCAAGAAGCGTTGGATAGCAATCCTTTACTCGAGGTCGAAGAGAACTTCGAGGGAAATGAAGCCAACACAAAAGCTGACGATAATGGCGCAGGGCATGAATATGACTCATCAAGTACGCTAGAAGCCAATAACGACAGTAATGACTTTGACAGCAATGACTCTAGTACCATTGATACTTCTGAAGCTCTGGACAAGCAAAGTATCAGCGACGATCTGCCAACAGACACAACTTGGGATGACTACATCTCTGCTGGCCCAGCGGCACCGGTAGCGTCATCGACAGCAGGACCTGAAAGTGATTTCGTTTATCAAGGGGAAACCACTGAGAATTTACAAGATCACCTGTTGTGGCAAGCTAATTTAACGCCTTTTAGCGATAATGATCGAGCAATTGCAACGGCCATTATTGATGCTGTTGAAGAGTCTGGATACCTATCACAAGACTGTGAAGATATTCTGACAGCTATGGCCGATCCTGAAATTGAATTAGATGAAGTTGAAGCAGTATTAAAACGTATCCAACACTTTGATCCAATTGGCGTAGCAGCACGCAGCCCAAGTGAATGCTTAGCCATTCAATTAAAGCGCCTTGCAGAAGATACGCCATGGCGAGATGAAGCCATTCTTTTAGTTGAAGGTTATATGGAGTTATTAGCAACTCGGGATTACCGCACGCTTGCTAAAAAAACCAAATTAAAAGAAGCACAACTCGCTGAAGCTATCCGATTGATTCAAACTCTAAACCCGCACCCTGGTAGTACTATCATCAAAGAAAAAGATGAATATGTTATTCCAGATGTATCGGTTAAAAAGGTAAAAGGACGCTGGATTGTTGAGTTAAACCCAGATTGCATGCCAAAAATTCAGGTCAATGCTGAGTATGCGGCGCTGAGTAAAACCAGTAAGAGCAGTGGAGATACCCAGTTTATTCGAGGTCACTTACAAGAGGCCAAGTGGTTTATTAAAAGTTTAGAAAGCCGAAATGACACCTTGCTAAAGGTAGCAAATTGTATTGTAATGCAACAGAGAGGTTTTTTTGAATACGGCGAAGAAGCGATGAAACCATTGGTTTTAAATGATGTCGCTGAAGCAGTGGAAATGCACGAATCAACTATCTCTCGTGTAACCACACAAAAGTATATGCATACGCCACGTGGTATTTTTGAATTAAAATACTTTTTTTCAAGCCACGTTAGCACTGAGAATGGCGGTGAATGTTCATCAACTGCGATTCGTGCCATTATCAAAAAACTAGTGGCGGCTGAGAGCCCAAAGAAACCATTAAGCGATAGTAAAATTGTAGATTTGTTAGCGGAACAAGGGATTAAAGTAGCAAGAAGAACCATTGCAAAATATCGTGATGCGTTATCAATCCCACCTTCCAATCAAAGAAAGAGCTTAATTTAAGCTCACCAAATGGAGGATGCATTTTATGCAAATTAATTTAACTGGACACCACGTAGCTATTACAGAATCACTTCACGACTATGTGCACACAAAATTTAGTAAATTAGAGCGCCACTTCGAACATATTAATAACGTACATGTTGTTTTAAACGTAGAAAAACTCCAACAAATTGCAGAAGCAACACTTCACCTAAACGGCGGGGAAGTATTTGCTACCTCCACTCACGAAGACATGTATGCCGCGATCGACTCAATGATCAATAAACTTGATCGACAAGTGATCAAACACAAAGAAAAATTACAACGACACTAGATTCTTTAGTCTAAAGTGTCACTCTAAAGCCTAGCATTGCTAGGCTTTTTTGTTGCTAAGTCTTTGCTATCTCATTGCAAATAAATACAAACCCCCTAAAATAAGAACATTAACAAGATAACCATCATGGATGCTCGATTGAAATTAACTATCATTAGCGGAACGTCAGGCTCGGGAAAGAGTGTCGCTTTACGTGTATTAGAAGATTTAGGCTATTACTGCGTTGATAACTTACCAATGAACTTGCTGCATTCGTTTATCGATAGCATGAAGGAGATGGAGCAACCTGTTGCGGTGAGTCTTGATGTACGAAACATTCCTAGTACGCAATCAGAGCTGAGCCAATTAATCGAGCAATTATCAGCAAGCTGTGATTTAGAGATAGTTTTCCTTGATGCACCCAGCACCACGTTAATCAAACGATACAGTGAGACCAGACGCCTGCACCCGCTAACCAAACAGTGCATGACGCTATCTGAAGCGGTTAAAGAAGAAAAATCATTATTACGTCAACTTGCAGAAGTAGCCGACTTAAAGATTGATACTGGTGAGTTAACAATATATCAATTAAGTGACTTGATTAAAGAGCGTATTCTTGGCAATACCGATAGCGAGCTGGTATTAGTATTTGAATCATTTGGTTTTAAATATGGTCTGCCACGAGATGTCGATTTTGTATTCGATGTTCGCTTTTTACCTAACCCCCATTGGGAACCAGAGTTGCGTCCACTCACAGGGCTTGATGCGCCAGTACAACAGTATTTAGCTGCGGAGCCTCTAGTGAATCAACTTGAAGAACAACTCACTACTTTTATTGATACTTGGCTGCCTCACTTAGAAAAAAATAATCGCAGTTACCTCACAATAGCGATTGGCTGTACTGGCGGGCAACATCGCAGTGTTTATATTGCGCAACAATTAGCTAAAAACTTTTCTCACAAAAAGCACAATATCCAGATTCACCACCGTGAGATGTTTCGTAAAGCCAAGACATAACAAAAATCGATTAAAACTGAGTTAACGTTAATTTTATAAAAATCAATTTATCCTTAATCAATATGAAATAAAAGCGAAAGCCAATGCCAGAGACAGTTGTTAAACAAGAATTCTCAAACCAACGCTTCGATGAGGTAGAAAAAGCCCTCAGCAGTGGTATGTTTGTTCATGTGCGACAAATATTGATGGATCTACCCGCTTGTGACGTTGCGCTTTTACTTGAATCTAGTCCTTATAAAACTCGTCAGGTGTTATGGCAACTTGTTGACCATGATGATCAGGGTGACATCCTAGAAGAGCTTTCAGAGGATGTACAAAAAAGCATTGTTCGGCAGATGCAAGCTCACCAGCTTGCGGCAGCTGCCGAGACTATGGACACCGATGACTTAACCGAAGTTTTACGTACTTTACCTGATAGCATCTACCAGCAAGTACTTGAAGCGATGGATGCGCAAGACCGCCACCGAGTTGAGGCGGCAATGGCCTACGAAGAAGATACTGCCGGCAGTATCATGAACACAGATACAGTCACCTTGCGCCCTGATGTAAATCTTGATGTAGTTTTACGTTACCTTCGTCTTAAAGGTGAGTTGCCTGAAGCGACCGACATGCTCTACGTTGTTGATAAAGAAGATACATTGTTAGGTGGTGTTACGCTATCAACCTTAATTACATCTAACCCGATAATGACAGTGTCCCAAATCATGGATCGCACCCTAGAAGCCATCCCTGCAACAATGGAAGATACTGAAGTCGCACAGCAATTTGAGCGACATGACTGGGTTTCGGCACCAGTTATTGATGGTGAAGGAAAACTTCTGGGCCGGATCACCATTGATGATGTTGTTGACATCATTCGTGAAGACGCAGAGCATTCCATGATGAGTATGGCGGGTTTAGATGATGAAGAAGATACCTTCGCTCCTGTTATTAAAAGTACTCAAAAACGTTCAGTGTGGCTTGGTATTAACTTACTAACAGCACTCGCTGCTGTTGCTGTTAGTAATATGTTTGAGCCTATTCTTGCGCAAATGGCAATTCTGGCTATATTGAACACCTTGGTACCAAGTATGGGTGGTATCGCTGGAAATCAAACATTGACCTTAATTATTCGCGGTATGGCACTTGGTCACATTGGTGATCGTAATAAACGATGGCTCATTGGCAAAGAGCTCGCGATCGGTGCTCTCAATGGGCTTATTTGGGCACTCATACTCTCCGTTGTCGTTGCATTATGGCAAGGAGACATCAAACTTGGCCTCGTCATTGCCTTTGCAATGTTAGCTAATATGACTGCTGCTGGCCTTTCCGGTGTATTAATACCACTTGTTATGAGGCGCCTTAAAATCGACCCAGCGCTGGCTGGAGGGGTCGTGTTAACCACGATTACTGACGTCGTGGGTATTTTTGCCTTCCTCGGTACAGCGACTTTAGTTTATACGCCGTAGTTAACAAAAAAGCCCGAGTTATCAATTGATAACTCGGGCTATATAACGCACTGGTTCAAGGTGGTTTAGTTACCAGCCACCTTCATTTCTTCCAGTAGGATTGAGCCACATAAGGTACTCTTTCGTTCATCAACATCGCCAGATATTGCAACGATATTTTTATACATATCATTGAGGTTGCCTGCAATGGTGATTTCATGGACAGGGTATTGAATAACGCCATTTTCCACCCAAAAGCCAGCAGCACCACGTGAATAATCACCTGTAATAATATTCACCGATGAGCCCATTAAGTCCGTTACCAACAAGCCTGTTCCCATCTGCTTTAATAATTCACTTTGCTCAGCAACAGTGTTATTTACTAACCATGTGTGTGTACCACCAGCGTGCCCTGTAGGTTGCATATTCAACTTACGGCCAGCATAGCTGGTAATTAAGTAGCTCGCTAACACACCGTTATCAATGACGGTTAAATCCTTTGTCGCTAAACCTTCATGATCAAAAGGCGTTGAAGCTAAGTAACCTTTTAAATGAGGTTTTTCTTCAATACTTAACCATGAAGGGAAAATTTGTTCGCCTTTACGATCAAGCAAGAAGCTCGCTTTACGGTATAAGCTACCACCGCCAATAGCAGAAACAAGGTGACCAATAAAACCCGCTGATAATGAAGCATCAATGACAACAGGAACAGTCATTGTCTCTAATTTTCTCGCCCCTAAGCGATCGATAGTATGTTGAGCCGCTTTCTCACCAATTAATTTAGGAGAGCCTAATTTATTAGGATAACGCGAAACCGCATAATCATAGTCTCGCTCCATCTCGCCATTACGCTCGCCAATGGTGACACAAGATAAGCTGTGACGCGTGCTCGGGTAGCCTTCTAATAAGCCGTGACTATTTCCGTAAACACGAAGGCCTTGATGAGAGTTATATGACGCACCATCAGAGTTGGTAATTTCTTCACTGTAGCTTAACGCGGCATCCTCAGCAGCGAGGGCTTGCTCAATCGCAAACTGCGGGTCTAAGCTACCAGGGTGATATAAATCAAGATCTGGAGGGTTAGTGACCATCAAATCGGCATCAGCCAAACCATTATAAGGATCTTCTGAAGTGTGTTTAGCAATACTAATAGCAGCTTTCACAGCACTTTCGATTGCCGATTCACTTAAATCCGATGTCGAGCTACTGCCCTTACGATTGCCACAATATACACTGATCCCCAGTGCACCATCATGGTTAAACTCAACCGTCTCAACTTCACGCAAACGTGTAGAAACACATAACCCTGTTTGCTTGCTCATTGATACTTCAGCACTCGAAGCGCCATGACGTTTCGCCGAGTCTAATGCTTTTGCTACGGACTCTTTCACCCGAGCCAATTCATCAAAAATATCGTTATCTACAGCCACAAGGCAATTCCTATCTATAATATATGTCAATATCTTAGCATGCTTGAGCATCAAGCGATCTGTTCTAAGAAAAAAAATGCTACAATGTCGTCAGTAATTACTATAGTTGAGAAAATCAATGAGCAAAGCGAAAAAAGCAACCATTGAAGTCGGTTCAGATTTAGACGATTGGGTGAGCCGTAGTGAATTAAAACGTCAAGCAGAAGATTATCACAGTCTAGGTCGGACGATTATGGCATTATCAGATAGTCAGCGAGCCAGCCTGCCTATGAGTGATGAACTACAGGCTGCTGTAACGCTAGCCAACCGTATTCGCCACACCAAAGAAGGCTTTCGCCGTCAAATGCAATTGGTCGCCAAGGTATTACGCAATAGCGATGTTGATGGGATCAGAACGGCTATCGAACAGTTTAAGCATCGCGATAAACGTGCGGATTTAGAATCGGTTAAGCTTGAAAAGCTACGTGATAGAATCATCAAGCAAGGTGACAGCGCTGTAAATGAGTTTTTAGAGCAGCACCCAAGCGCCGATCGTCAGAAGTTACGTCAACTGACACGCCAAGCCGCCAAAGAAGTGAAAGCAGAAAAACCTGCTAAAAGCTTCAAGGAGCTATTTAAATATATTAAGTCATTTAACGAACAAGATTAAATCATGTGGCTATCGCGTCAACTATCAATTGCAGCAAAGCCGCGAGGGTTTCACCTCATTACTGATGAGGTGAGCAACGCCCTTCCTGAAATACGTCAGCTTAAGGTTGGCGTGCTTCATGTTTTTATTCAACACACTTCAGCTTCATTAACCATTAATGAAAATGCAGATCCTAGTGTTCGACATGATTTAGAGCAACACTTCAACCGTAGTGTTCCTGAAAACGCCCCTTACTACCAACATATGGATGAAGGTAGTGACGATATGCCAGCGCATATTAAAGCAAGCACCTTAGGTGCTAGCCAAAGCATCCCAATCGCCAATGGTCAACTTCAACTTGGCCTGTGGCAAGGGCTATATCTCTGCGAGCATCGCAATTATGCTACTAATCGTACACTGGTATTAACCTTAAACGGTGAGTGAGTAAACTATTGTCACTCACTGTTACATATTGTTACGTTTTGTTGTTTAGTCTTACTTCAACTTTGCGTAAACTGAGCCAATCTCTCCTTTAGTCTAACTAAGCGAGATTGCTACACACCATACAAATCAATTATAAAATAGATGGTTAATTATTTAGCCTTAAAGGAATTATTCATGAAATTCACGAGTGTTTCATTGGCGCTATTGCTTGCATTCTCTGCAAGTAATACAGCATTTGCCACAGAAGACAAAAAGTCGAAAAAAGAAAAAAAAGAAGAAACGATCGCATCTCTGATCAAAGATAAAACTGCAACCACTGGTTTATTTGATTTTTATCAAGATAAAAAAACTGGTGAAACACTAATGCTTATTGAAGAAAAACAGCTAGACACACCATTCCTATACTTTGCTCACACTGTTGACGGTTTATCAGATGCAGGCCACTTCCGTGGTGGTTATCGTGAAAATAAAATCATTGAATTACGCCGTTACTTTAACCGCATCGACATCATCACAAAAACTCCACGTTATAAATTTGATGAGAGCAACCCAATTAGCCGTGCTAGCGAAGCTAATATCAGTGAAGCAGTGCTTGCTTCATTAAAAATTAAGAAAGAAGAAAACGGCCAAATTGCCGTTAACGTTGATAAATTATTCTTAAGTGAAGCGTTACACAAAGTTTCTCCGTGGAATAACCCAAACGATAAGTTTGCTAAAAAGCGCTTTAAAGTGGGCAAATTAAACAGCAAAAAGTCACGTATCCTAAATAAACGTGCTTATGACAATAACGTTGATGTTGTTGTTGATTATGTATTTAACAACCCGAACCCTTCTGTTCGAGGTTCAGGCGCTGTTTCAGACCCTCGTAGTACTTCTGTAAAAGTACAACATTCATTTGTTGAACTACCTAATACAGGCTTCAAACCACGCTATGATGATGCTCGCATTGGGTACTTCACTCATCAATACGATGAAATGACATCAAGTAAATGGGCACCGTATCAAGATGTTATCAAACGTTGGAACTTAGTTAAAAAAGACCCTACTGCAGAGCTGTCAGAACCAGTTGAACCTATCGTTTGGTGGATTGAAAACACCACTCCACATGAGTGGCGTAAAACTATCGAAGAAGCGACACTAAGCTGGAACATTGCCTTTGAAAAAGCAGGCTTTAAAAACGCTATCCAAGTTAAAACTCAGCCAGACGATGCAACGTGGGACGCCGGTGATATTAACTACAACGTATTACGCTGGACTGCATCACCACGCCCTCGCTTTGGTGGCTATGGCCCATCACTCGCTAATCCGCTAACGGGTGAAATGATTGGTTCAGACATCATGTTAGAGTTCGTCTTCATGAAAAATCGCTGGATCTTTGACAACCTATACTCTCAAGGTGCAAGCAGCTTAAGCCATCAAAATGAAGCGCTAAGCAATACAACGTTAAACTGTAGTGCAGGTCATGAACTACAGCAGGGTTTAATGCTTGGTCACGCAATGGCTAATAGCAATGAGATTGAAAAGAAAGCGTTACTAGATGAAGGTCTACGTATGCTGATTTTACATGAAGTTGGTCATACGCTAGGTTTAAACCATAACATGAAAGCATCTATCTTATGGGACGAGAAAGACATTCATAATAAGGCGCTAACAAAAGGTGCTTTAACCGGTTCAGTAATGGATTACACGCCAGTGAACGTTGCGCCTATTGGTGTAGCGCAAGGTGATTACTTCCAAACAGCACCGGGGCCATACGACATCTGGGCCATTGAATATGGCTATTCAACAGCCCTAGATAATGCAGATGATGAGAAGCAACGCCTTGATGCTATCTTAAGCCGCTCAAATGAAAAAGGTCATGCCTTTGGTAATGATGCTGATGATATGCGTGCCCCTGGCCGACACATTGACCCTCGTATTATGATTGGTGATATGTCATCAAACCCTGTCGCTTACGCAACAGATCGTATGGGGCTAATCAATCATATCTTTGGTGAATTAAAGCAAAAAACATTAAAAGAAGGTGGG
Organism: Psychrobium sp. 1_MG-2023; assembly: GCF_030689115.1. Taxonomy (NCBI): domain Bacteria; kingdom Pseudomonadati; phylum Pseudomonadota; class Gammaproteobacteria; order Alteromonadales; family Shewanellaceae; genus Psychrobium; species Psychrobium sp. 1_MG-2023. Next base: position 84,198 of record NZ_JAUYVJ010000008.1, read on the forward strand.
TCACACCAACCGCTATTAATTACTGCTAATTCGCTTTACGGTCAATACAAGAAGCAAGCAGAAGTTATTTCTCGCCAAATTGGTGGTGTCTATATCGAGCGTGATTTCGTATCAAAAGATAGCGATACTAAGCCATACACACCAGTGCCAGCTTCGATCCAACAAGAAGCAATGCAAGCATTAGCTGAAAATGTATTTGCTGCTGACGCATTAAGTGCGATGCATCCATTATTTAACTACATGCAACACCAACGTCGTGGTTTTAACCACATGGGTCGTAACGAAGATCCACGAGCTCACGACATGGTACTGAACATGCAGAAGTCAGTATTAACACAATTATTACACCCTCGTGTATTAAAACGTGTTTCTGATACATCACTTTACGGTAACACTTACACGCTTACAAACGTGTTGAGTGACCTAACCGATGCAATTTTTGACGACAGTAAAGAAAGCTCTCAGAGCCAAAATTTACAAGTTGAATATGTTAAGCGACTAATTGCTATCAGTGGCTTAGCTCGTTCTTCATCTTACGACAACTTAGCTAAAGCAGCTGCTCTAGGCCAGTTAAACAACATCTTAGATGAAGTGTCAGGGATGGGTTTCACTAAAGGTGCAACAACGAAGGCACATCATGCGTACATTAGCCAAATGATCACTAAAGTCACTAAAGTTTAAGCTTTTATTTTTTTAGTCTCATTGCAATCAAAGCGCAGCTTCCTCGAAGCTGCGCTTTTTATTTTAAGCTTCAGTTAAAGTTCAAACTGCCGATAAGTTATATAACTCCCTTATTAAGGATAAAAAGGCATGAGCGTTAATAATTCAATCGGGGCCAATATAAGCTTCGCCAATCAACACTCCTCATACTCAACAACCGATAAACAAAGCAAGTGGTCAATCCCGCAACCTGCGAATAATCAGACTGCCTCCAATTCGGCTGAGAAGATTTCCATATCAGCAGAGGGACAAGAGAAGCTGCAACAAGAGAAAAGCTCTGATTACGGTAAAGCGCTATATGACAAGAGAACTGAACAGCAAGAAAAAACCGAAGAGGTGGATCCACAAGCAAGTGTCGTTGATAAATTAATTGAGGAACTCAAACAGCAAATAGAAGAGGTCGAAGAAAAAATAAAACAATTGATAGGTCAAGATGATGAAGCCTCATTAGAACAACTAAAGCTGTTACAGGACCAACTTGCAACCATGCATTCCCAGTTAATGGAGCTTACTGCGCTTAAACTTAAGCTTGAAGGGAAAGGTGCATAATATAGCCCTAAACTTAATAAGCTTAAGGCCATACGAAGTTCTTGGTTACTCAGTGCCACCCACAGTAATTTTATCCAGCTTTAATGTTGGTTGACCAACACCTACAGGAACACTTTGACCATCTTTACCACACACTCCAACGCCAGGATCTAACTCAAGATCGTTACCTAACATTGAGATTTGCTGCATCGCTTCAGAGCCACTACCAATAAGTGTAGCGCCCTTAATTGCTGCACCAATTTCACCATTTTTGATGATGTAAGCCTCAGATGCTGAGAATACAAATTTACCAGAAGTGATATCAACCTGGCCGCCACCAAAGTTAGGGGCATAAATACCGTCTTCAACACTCGCGATAATATCTTTTGGATCACTCTGCCCTGCTAACATAAAAGTATTGGTCATTCGTGGCAATGGTAAAGAGGCATAAGACTCACGGCGTCCGTTACCTGTACTAACAGTGTCCATAAGTCGTGCATTATGCTTATCGAACATGTAGCCCTTTAGAATACCTTCTTCAATCAGAACATTTCGCTGACCAGGTACACCTTCATCATCAATGCTTAATGAGCCACGGCGATCACTCATTGTTCCATCATCAATGACGGTACAAAGAGGTGAAGCCACTTGCTGGCCAATTTTACCGCTAAACGCAGATGAACCTTTACGGTTAAAGTCGCCCTCTAAACCATGTCCGACAGCTTCATGTAATAAAACTGCAGGCCAACCATTACCTAGAACAACGGGCATCATCCCCGCAGGAGCATCGATTGCAGAAAGATTAACCAATGCCTGACGAACAGCTTCTTCAGCGTAAGTTTCTAGACGTTTTTTGCCATTAACTGATTGTAAAAAGAAGCTATAGTCACTACGACCACCGCCCCCGGCCGATCCTCTTTCACGTTTACCATTATCTTCAACGATGACACTACAGTTTAAACGAACCAGCGGCCTAATATCCGTTGCTAATGTACCGTCTGTTGCTGCAACTAATATCTCTTCATAAACACCTGAAATACTAGCTACAACTTGACTAACCTTAGGATCTTGAGCACGAGCATGTTGATCTATCGAACGTAAAATATCGAGTTTTTCTACCTCACTCATCAATGATAGAGGGTTAATCTCCTGATAGGTGGCGATATTTTCTGTACGTTGCCAAGCATTCACTTTACCATCATAACCCGCTTGAGCAATACCTCGGGCAGCGAGCACACTTTGCGAAATTGATTTATCATTAATTTCATCTGCATAAGCGAATCCAGTCTTTTCACCTGAGATTGCACGTACACCAACACCTCGCTCAATGTTAAAGCTACCCTCTTTGATGATGCCATCTTCTAGCACCCAAGATTCATGATGAGATGCTTGGAAATATAAATCAGCGAAATCAATCTTATGTTGATGAATAGTAGTTAGATATTGATGTAAATGGTCTGTAGATAACCCTGTTGGGGCTAATAATGACTCACTGACTTTTTCAAAGCTCATAGGTTTCTCAATAGTTAAATAGTTATCGCTAATAAAAATATTAGTCTTATTTAGCGCTTAATACACTTTTAGAAAATCGCTGTTGCTGTGCCATCGGCATCTTTGCACGACATTCTTGAATTAATTGGGGATTCAAAGGAGCCGCTATGAAGCCAACGCCAGAGGCGAGTTCATCACAAACCTCCCCCCAAGGGCTCACAATCATCGAGTGTCCCCATGTTTCACGGCCATTTTGGTGCAGACCACTTTGGTTAGCAGCAATCATAAAACACTGATTTTCAACGGCCCTAGCTCGTACTAGTAACTCCCAATGCGCTTGGCCTGTCGGCTTGGTAAATGCACTGGGTAATACAATAATATCAGCCTGCTGCTCGGCCATTGCCTTGAATAAGGCACTAAAGCGTAGATCATAGCATACTGCTAGGCCAATTCGTCCAATTGGCGTTTCAACAACACAGATATCTCGACCAGGATGTGTATTGTCAGACTCACGATAGCTACCAAAGCCATCGGCAACATCAACATCAAACAAATGAATTTTATTATATTGAGCTAATATCTTCCCTTGAGGAGAAATCAATAAACTCGCTGCAAAATGACGACCATCAGGCGCTTTAATCGCGATGGTTCCAGCAACCAAATAGACCTTAAATTTTTCTGCCAATTGACAAAGAGCTTGCTGCATTGGTCCAATGCCTGCTTCTTCGGCGATTGCTTTCACATCCGAATCACGCTTAGCAAACATTAAACAGCACTCGGGAAGAACAACAACTATGTCCTTTTCAGGGTATTGCTTACGTAGCGCCTCAAACTGTTGCTCAATAATTGCAAGGTTTTCATCAACCTTGACACCAGAGGTCAACTGAATGGCAACTAGTAGCGCTTGATCATTGTCGGGTATTTCCAACAAGCTCGCCTGTGAGTTTGACATCTAACTTTTCCTTTAGACTAGGAGCAAGTTGATTATGTGCTCCTTGCGGCGGCTCCGCTTCTTCAGCGGCAGCGGGTTTAGGTAATATATGCTCAGGAACACGGTATTTCTTTTGCTGACGATTAACTTCAATAAATTCTGGTGTAGCAACCGTACCCGATAGCTTAAAATTAACTTGAGATACAACGTCGACAATAGGTTCCAATACTTTAGTGAGTGCAAAAGCTAAAATAAAGACTTGAGGTGTACTGGTTACAACCCCTGCAATAACAGGTATGTTAGAAATAAGGCGTGGTGAAAACGTAATATAATAATCAAGATCAGTCGTCACTAAATTTATCGAACCAATAACATCAACATCACCAGCAATGGCATCCATATAGGCGTTTCTAGTCACAGCCACGCCATCTTCAATCTGAAAGCTACCTTCGAAATAATTAAAGAAAATTCCCTCGACAAAAACGTCTCTAAAATCTAGTAACAACTTACGGCGTAGCGAATCTAAACTAAACAACGAGAAGATTCGTGCCCCTTTATCACTCACCTCAGCAATATGGCCTTCGCCAAAGCGCCATTTGAAATCCCCATTAAGTGAAGCGATATCCGGGCTATATAAATTCCCTCGCCAAGTCACATCAATATCGGCCACGGCATCACTGTCTTTAATACTCGAAGAATAATTAAAAATACCTAATGTGGCTTCAAGGTTATCACTAGCCAGCGAGCCTGTGACGCGAGTAAACTCACCTTGTTCATCAAAGCCCCAGATCGCATCTGCTTTGAGTGTCGTTCGCTGGGCATTAACCAGAAAGTCTTTTACTTCTACCCCTTGTGGGTGAGGTTGAGTGCGAAAACTCACTTGCCCTAAATTTGAATCAGTGAAACTACATTGTTTACATTTAAATAACAGAGGCGGTAGCGCTTGCAAAGATGCAACCGTAGCTTGCTTAGATTCCTTATCTTGCGAATCCGCAAGCGCTAGGCGCTCAAAATCAACTTCAATACCTCGCTGCTTAAAGTCATCGTATAGTTTAATTTGACCTTGTGCTTGCTCACTAACTACATCAATTGCCCAGTGTTCGAGCTCCTTCACCCCAGACAAAGTAACCGACTCTAATGTTTGCCCAAACACTTGAAGCTCTTTTACTTGAGCTGAAATGTGATGCAGGGGCGGAATAATCCCCCCATCGCTTTGGCCCTGCTCAATATTGCTAATGAAGGTTAGCCATTCATCAAGAGCTAAGGTATCTAGATCAACTTTGATCGATAACCCCTGTTCCCTTAAGGTATCTTTCACTTGAAAACCACGGCCAACGAGCAAACTAACATCAGGTAATACAAAGCCATTTTCACCAATTTCAAACTGCGCTAATACCTCGGCACGAGAACCTAAAGCCATGTTAAATTGGCCACCGCTTAAGGTACCTGTCGTTGATACTAACAAGTCCTCTTGTTGCGAGACATACTTATCTAAGGGTTTCGGTAACTTGAGTTCTAACCCTGTCATTGGAGATTTAAAGTTAGCCTGATAATGTACATCCCCCTCAGTCACCTTAAGTGTCACGCGCCCAAGCCAATCAAGTTCACCTGCGATATATTTATCTAGATACTGACGCCATTGTTCTGGGACTTTTTCGCTGTGCCACTTAGCCGCCAAATCAATTGCAATACCGTAATCATTACCAAGCGGCTTAGTTTTTATGTCAAGTTTTACAGGCTGCTCAAATAATTGCCCCGTAATGGTATTGGCAACGACTTCGCCACCGTTAAACTCAACAGTACCGCGAAGTCTATGTACATCAAGGTCCATAGCTTTGATATTTAGATTGTTATTTCGAAGCTTCACATGCCCCGTAACACTAGGATCTCCGCCGTCAAATGGAACATCTATGTCAACCCTAGTGTGAATGCGACCACTCACATCAAGGTGCGACAGCACGGGACTTAATACTTCATCAATTGGAGATTGGGCGACAAATTTTTTGATTCGAGATTGCCCCTGATTAACATTAACGCCGACGTTAACTGAGGCAGCATTTAATAAGTCATCGATGGCCACCGTTACTTTGTCAAACGCAAGGTTATTAACACGCCCGCTATGACCTGTAATCAGCATCGCTTCATTCTTAAAATGAAGATCAAGTTTAGCCCGACTGACCGGTGACCAATCAGGTGCGAATTGAAATTGGGCTTGTTCAACTTTGGCTAATACTTCAAAGGTTCCACGATGATGCTGGTAGGGGAAATGCCCCAGCTCACCTTGCCACAATAAGCTAACTTCTTTTGCCTTACCGCGTTGAATGCCTTCTTCAAGATAAGACGTTAGCCCTTCTCCAAGTAACTGTTGAGGTAAATAATACTGAACCGATGTTAAGTTATGTACACTCGCTTCCCCATAAAGGGATAACACTGGCCCACTCTGTGGGGCTAAGGTCACTTGCCATGCTGATTCTAAAGTAAGATGATTATTATTGAATGTTAGTCGATCCGAACCAAACCAGAAACGTTCAGTATCCCCGCCCCAAAATAGCGTCGTGTTAAAATCTTTCACAGACATTGGTTGACTAAAAACGTCACCGAAGTTTAGTGCACTATCGTTAATTGATAAGTCCGCTTTCCCTTCTAATCCAACACCAGAAAATTGACCATATAACCCATTAACTTGCGGAATACCTTTGGCTAGTTGTTGCGAATAATTGGCTATTTGACCTTGATAATACCATTGACTGTTCTGCTGCTGGAATTTGAACTCGGTAATCTTTCCTTGTGGTGATAGCTCCATCGCTAGTTGCTGCTGTGCTAGCTCACTTGCAGAGAGTAATCCGACGAGGTTATCAAACAGGCTAATATCAATTTGGCTCAGTTGACCACTGACTAACCCTCGTTGCTGATTTAAATATAAATCAACAGGATTTAATGCTTGCCCGTTTAAGGTAAGTTCGAGAGCTTCAGCCTCAAGTATCCAACCATCTCGGTATGATAACCATTGAACTTGATCTTGGCCTAAACTCAATCGTTGTGGTAGCTCATTACTAGACCAAGCTAGCTCGTTATCACCTAGTCGTAATATCATAGAATCGAGTTGGCTCGCAGAAAAGTCTGCCCATAACTCAAAGCTAGCTTGCGCTTGTGCTTGATGATCTAACTGGGGCAATAATACTTTTAAATCATCTAACCATTGCCATTGATTAGCTTTAATGTACACCCTACCGTAGAGTTGCTCTTGTGTTTTACCTCGAAGGTCAACAATAGCATTTACAACTTCATTATGCCCTGATGCACTCGTCATCGACAACTGTAACTGACGCTGCTCATCAACACTCAACCAAGTTAATTTAGCAAACTCTATTGGCGGTAAAACACCATAGCTTGAATCAAATGCGATCGTCGCCTCAGAAATGGCTAACTCTTGAACAAGATCTATCAATAAAGGGAAGGGATCGAAAACCTCTTCGCCCTCTTCAGGCTCATTTGTGGGTGGGAATGTACCTAATAATAAATGTGGTTTATCTAATTCAATGACACTAAATCGTGGTGAAAAAGCTCGTATTGAGGCGACTAAATCAAAGTGAAGCGTCAATTGTTTTACTTGTAAGTTAAAACCTAATTGTTCTTTATTATTGAACCCAACATCTTCTAAAACAAGTTTGGGGCCACCACCTTTCCAGTGTCCTGAGACTTGACCAATATCGAGGTGTATTTGATGGTGCTGCTCAAGGTAAGCTGAAATCTGAGGTTGATATTGATTTAAATAAGGTAATGAGCCACGAATAGCACTTACTGCTAATGCCGTAAGTACAAGAACTGCAAGGCCAAGCATCCACAGCTTAGCCATACAGTGTTGCGCTATTCGAGAAAGTTTACTCACTACATCATCACCACGTCATATTTCTCATGACCATATTGAGGTTCAGGCTGAATCTTCACTTCTTTATCAATAAATAATTCTAAGTCAGCCAGATGATGTGTTTCCTCATTAAGTAACGAGTCGCACACTTGCTCTGACGCATAAACTACAAAACGATCGGCGGCATGAGCGCGATCAACCCTGATAATCTCTCTGAAGATTTCATAACAAATACTTTCAGTCGTTTTCAGCGAACCTCGCCCCTTACAACTTGGACACTCTTTACATAAAACATGTTCCAAGCTTTCGCGAGTTCGCTTGCGAGTCATTTCAACTAGGCCAAGGCTGGAAAACTTGCTAACGTTAGTGCGAACACGATCTTTTTCTAACGCTGCTTCCAAGCTACTTAGAACACGACGTCGATGTTCTTCTTGTTCCATATCAATAAAATCAATAATGATAATTCCGCCTAAATTACGTAGGCGTAACTGTCTTGCGATAGCTTTAGTCGCTTCTAAATTTGTACTAAAAATCGTATCTTCTAGGTTACGATGACCAACAAAGGCCCCAGTATTAATGTCGATCGTCGTCATCGCTTCAGTTTGATCGATGATTAAATAACCGCCAGACTTTAATTCAACCTTACGCTCTAATGCACGACGTATTTCATTCTCGACTTGATAGCAATCAAAAATTGGGCGCTCGCCAGGGTAATATTCCAACTTATCATAAAGTTCAGGAACAAACTCTTGAGTAAATTCATTGAGTAGCTCAAAGGTTAATTTAGAGTCAACACGAATACGTTCAAGGTTTGTTCCAACAAAATCACGTAACAAGCGTAATGATAGACTCAAGTCTTCATACAATAATGCACTTGTTTTAGAACGCTGACGTCGTTCAATGATTTTTGCCCACAGACGTTTTAAAAATGCAGCATCTTGTTCAAGTTCATGCTCACCAATCCCTTCAGCAGCGGTGCGAATAATATAGCTACCTTGATCATGCGTGTATTTAGAGACAACATTTTTTAATCGATTACGGTCTTTTGCATTCTCAATTCGCTGTGATACTCCAACGTGTTTTGCTCCTGGCATAAAGACTAGGTATCGAGAAGGTAAAGTAATATCGGTGGTTAAACGTGCCCCTTTTGTGCTGATAGGATCTTTAATCACTTGAACAGTCAGAAACTGCCCTTGTTTAGCTAAAGTCGTAATATCTGGCACCTTTTGATTAGTCTCTTCTTCGCCCTCACGGCGAACGACAATATCAGATGCGTGTAAAAACGCGGCTTTATCTAAGCCAATATCAACAAATGCGGCCTGCATTCCAGGTAAAACCCGACTAATTTTTCCTTTATAAATATTACCAACAATGCCTTTTTTATCTAAACGTTCAATGTGTACTTCTTGTAACGTTCCGTCTTCCACCAGCGCAACCCGTGTTTCACTCGGGGTCACATTGATCAATAACTCAGCAGCAATATTCTTTGTAACATTAGTCATGTTTACTCTCTTATACTGTTATCTTTGATTCGCAACCAAAGCACGATTAACCAATCGCTGTGTTTCCATCAAAGGCAGTCCAACCACGGCGAAATAGCTGCCATTAATATTCTCGATGAACTGACCTGCGATGCCCTGAATGCCATAGCCACCAGCTTTATCAGCGGGTTCACCCGTTAGCCAATAATCATTTGCTTCTTGAATACTGATTTCCCTGAAAGAGACGTCAGTTATGACAACCTCACTGATCAATCGTTCATCCTTGGCAATAGCAATTGCAGTCATCACTTGATGGGTTCTATTAGATAATAATAACAGCATTCTCACTGCATCTGCCTGATTTTTAGGCTTACCTAAGATTTCTTGATCGATAACAACAATGGTATCGGCACCTAAAACTCCAGCACTGTCTGGACATGGTTCATTATGCTGAACTAGCTGTTGAAAACCCGCTTGGGCTTTTTCAATCGCTAAACGACGAACATAATCTAAGGCCTGTTCATTTTGCTGGGGCGTCTCATCAACTTCACTATCAATTAACTCAAATTCAATGCCAAGCTGCCCAAGTAATTCTCGCCGTCTCGGAGATTTAGATGCTAGGTAAAGGTGCGGTACATTATTCAATTTTTTTTCCACTTAAGTTACAGACCAATGGCGTCGCGTTTTACGCAACATAAAAAAGATCCATGGCCACACAATCAATGAAGTTATTACCGATAAATAATAACCACCATGAGAAACGGCCCCAACAAACCAAGAAGTTAGGAGATAGTTGACGAATTGATACACCAATGACAATAACGCCATAATTATTGCCTGTTGCCATACAGAGAAGCTTCTAACGCGTTGAAAATTATGAGTCAACGTTGCGCAGACCAAAACAAATGATAAAGCATTGACCCCTAGGTTAGCGCCCCACAGTAAATCTAAGACTAGTCCAGCTAGCCATGCACTACCAATATTAAATCGGTGAGGCAGTGCCACGCACCAATAAAAGCTAATTAATAGCAACCAGTTAGGTCTGAAGTCATCTAGAAATGGTGGCAAAGGCATGACTTGTAAAAAAGCAGCACAAAAGACACTAGACCAAATAACTACCAATGACCCCATTGAACCAGAGCGCATTACTGCTCCTTTATCGTATGACTAGCGGAAGCATCATCACTTGCATTGCTAACTTCAACGGTTGGTTGGTTTGGCCATAGTAATAATAAATAACGGACACGATCTAACTGTGCAATAGGCTCAACTTGAATTGTTGAGTAAATCTCACTACCACGATTAGCAATACCGGACACTCGAGCAACCGGATAACCTTCAGGAAATACCCCTCCAAGGCCCGACGTTACTAGCAAGTCACCAATTTTTATATCAGTACTTTTAGTAACAAACTGCAACTCTAACTGGTGTAAATCACCCGTCCCTTCGCCAATTAAGCGTACATCATTGCGCTGGTTTCGTAATGGGATAGCATGGCTATTATCCGCAATCAGTAAGATACGGCTATTAAACTGGCTAACTTCTACCACCTGACCAACCACACCATCTTCATCAACCACTGGCTGGCCAATAAAAACACCATCCACAGACCCTTTATTAATCATGACATGAAGGCGAAATGGATCGGTATCAACTGCTTGCACCCGAGCGATGAGTTTGCGTTGTGTAGGTTGTACTGGCGAACCTAACAATGCTCGTAAGCGCTTATTTTCTTGCTCTAAATGCTTTAATTTAAGTAGTCGATCCGCCACTAGTAATTCATGACGTCGTAATTGTTCATTTTCCGCAATTAGCGTGCTGCGTGATTTAACATTAGAAGAAACAACATCAAGGGCTTCAATAGGAGCATTCGCAAGGTACTGAAGAGGGCTAAGCAATGTCGTTAAGTAGACACGATAAGGGGTCATTCGCTCAGTACTCAAGATAAGTACTGAAGAAATGATAATAAAGATAAGTAATCTAATACTGGTTGGGAAGCGCCGTGAAAAGATCGTCTTCATGATAACTCCCCAAGCCAAGATTCACTTGGGGTAACGCTTTTACTCATAAGTAAAAAGGTCACCGCCATGCATATCAATCATTTCGAGTGCCTTACCGCCACCACGAGCAACACAGGTTAATGGATCATCAGCAACAACGACTGGAATACCTGTTTCTTCCATAATTAAACGATCGAGATCGCGTAATAATGCGCCACCACCGGTTAACACCATCCCGCGCTCTGAAATATCAGAGGCTAGTTCTGGAGGTGATTGCTCAAGCGCTGTCATGACCGCACTGACAATCCCAGTTAATGGCTCTTGTAACGCTTCAAGGATTTCATTGCTGTTAAGACTAAAGCTACGAGGTACACCCTCAGCTAAATTACGACCACGAACCTCAATTTCACGTAGCTCATCACCAGGGTAAGCAGAACCAATCTCGTGCTTAATACGTTCAGCAGTCGCCTCACCAATTAAGCTACCAAAATTTCGGCGTACATAGTTAATGATTGCATCGTCAAACTTATCACCACCGATACGAACTGAGCTTGAGTAAACAACACCATTTAATGAAATGATCGCAACTTCGGTTGTACCACCACCAATATCGATCACCATTGAACCTGTAGCTTCTGATACTGGCATACCAGCACCAATTGCTGCGGCCATAGGCTCGTCAATTAAATACACATCGCGCGCACCTGCGCCTTCAGCAGACTCTTTAATTGCACGACGCTCGACTTGGGTAGAACCACAAGGCACACATACTAATACGCGAGGGCTTGGACGCAATACATTATTGTTGTGTACTTGCTTGATAAAATATTGCAGCATTTTTTCGGTAACATGGAAGTCTGCAATAACGCCATCTTTCATTGGGCGAATCGCTTTAATATTTCCTGGCGTACGACCTAACATACGTTTAGCGTCTGTACCTACCGCAGCAACACGGCGTGTTCCGTTACCACGATCTTCTTGAATTGCCACAACCGAAGGTTCATCTAATACGATACCTTGGTCACGTACGTAAATAAGGGTATTTGCAGTACCAAGATCTATTGAAAGATCATTTGAGAATAGCCCACGTAGCTTTTTAAACATCGATCATGCCTGATTTAATTTGAGAATGAGAAAACCCGACAACTGTACCAATCACACAAAGTTTAAACAAGCAATCTACTCACTGTTTTTACAATTAATGTTACAAAAATTCGAGTTTTAGTAAAAAACAATATGTAAGACATAAAAAATGAAGTTTTTACACTAATATCAGCCTTAACTTATTGAACTTCTCGCCAGTAAATGACCCTATCATTACCTCGATAACGACCAAATGTAATTAATGCCTGAGGGTTTCTATCATAGGCGCTACCGCCCTGCCAGTTATATCGGAGCCAGCTTGGCACATTAAACTCAATACTGACTTCTCCTTCTTGATTACTCGCAGGCAGTGTCAGACTAGTTTTCCCATCCATGATACCAATCAAGGTATTACTAAATGAACTCTCATCTAAGTCACCCAAACTGTTGGGTGTTAAATCAAAGTCCGATTCACGATAACTCCCGCAATCATGATCGGTATTGATTACAAATTTATCGCCATCCCAGTATTGATACTCAACAGGCACCGAGATATCAGCATCTTCAGGCCCAAAGGCATTACGTAACATGACTCGCCCGAAGCGAATTTCTGGCACGACAGGCGATAACGTCGGTAATGTGCCATTAATTGTTACCCCATCACTATCAATAAGCTGAGTAAACGTTAAATCAAGAGTGCCGGAAAATGGCGCGACCTTTGCGTTTGCGTTTTTATCATAAGTGAAATGGTCATTCGTTGAGAGTTGATATTTGTGTTGTCCAAACTGTGGCACACCACTAAGCGTTAACTCACTCAACGTTCCTGTGGCAATATTACCTGAAATAGTCACTTCATTGGCACCATCTGCACCAAGCTGTGTACGGTCTTGACTCGGCACAGCAACGTCAAAGGAAGCTGTAGTCAGTTTATTGAAATCGCCTCTGTAATTTTGCGTTAGATTTCCTGCTGTATTTTTAGCGGCAACAATAACATGAGGAGACTCACTGCTATCATAAGTTAGAATGCCATCCCCCGTTGTGGTCTGTGCACCAGTATAACTATAGCTAAAACACTGTGAAGTAAAGCGCCCGTCTGTTGCAGTAATCTCAAAATGACTCGGAACGAATCGTCCGATATTCTCAAGGTGGCCAGTGATATTTCCTTGCCCTAAATAATCACGATCTTGTAACTGAACATCCAGACCAATAATTCCAACTTCATCAAAAATTAGATTTGATGTCGCCGTAGAGCTAGAAAACGCAGGCACAGCAGGCGTGGCTATTAAACGGCCAAGGTTAGCATTGGCACCCGAAGGCTTAAGCAACCGATGACTCAATGCCAACTGATCAATGTTGAAGTTACCTACACTAGGGTTACTCGCTACATTAACACCAATATCCGCCTGCCCATCAACATTCGTGTCTTGTCCTGCAACCCAGCCAATCGGCGTAACTGTTACACCGAAACTCTCTCCTGCGTTTTTGTATTTCGTGCCATTATGATCATTGGCAAAACTATCAGTAAGGTCATTTAATACGACCTCCAAACCAAATGGTTTTACCACATAACTATTTGAAGTTGTCTCTAAAGTTTTGGTCAAACCGTCAGCTAGTGGGAGCACTTTCTTCACTGCAAGCGATAATTTTGCTGCGTCGGGATATTGCATATTAAAGTAGGCTCGCGAGTCAGCATCAAACTCTAATTTTAATTGATTATACGAGGTCGATAAATGTTGCGTCGCAACGGTTAAACCATCATTACCAGATAAGGTGACAGAACTTGCTGCTGGACAAGATGGGTTACCGCCCCCTTCAATCACGCAATTGTATTTAAAGTCGAGTTCCACCTGCTGATTTTCAGCGAACACACCGACACAAGCTGCTTCAGGCGTAGCTCCTTTTGTTAACGCTTGGACAGATAAGTTCTGCGCATTAAATTCTTCATTCGACGGTTTTGCCGATATCTGTGTATTTATATGATCAAACACGAAACCAGTATCAACAAAGTTTATCTGACAACTGGTTGGGTTTAATGCGCTGTCAGCGTAGCACTTCACAGGGGCATCTAAGGACTTAGCGCTCAGTCCTAGAGTGGCAATACCGGGAGCATTTCTAGCCAGCTTAAGATGCTTTGAAGAGGTGAAATTTATATCTTTACCATCACGCCAGCCAGTGATAGGTTCGAGTGTAACGTCTAATGCCTGAGAAGGTAATAACGTGCTACAGCTCGCGTCAACACAGGCTTTGAGAGTTACATCACTCGCTTGGCAAGTTAAACCTTGAGCAGCAAACTCAAAGCGATAGTGATCCAGTGCCGCACTACAACTTTTAGCACTACCATCCCAGTTGTTACCCGCAAACGTGTTAGTATATATCTTTTGAATCTGCTCTTGCGACAGGGCAAAATCAAATACTACAAGCTCATCTAATAAACCTGCTAATCCCTTTAATCCAGTGTGCGAACTATTTTCTCCTAGGTATATTGCCATATCACTATGTTCAGTATCACCTTCCAAAACATGTTCAGGTGAAGGACTATCTTTAACCCCATTCACATAAACGACTAAATTGTGGCCTTGTTTTACAATACTCAAGTGATACCATTGATCATTAAGCACTAAGCTGTCGAGCGTACTATAAAAGTGTTCTAAATGGTTTGCCGCAGTAGAGACTTGGTTATAGACCCTCAAGCTATCATTATTATGTCTCTCTAACATTATGGATGGCGTAAGGTAGTAGCTACTATTTCGCTCTTTCGAAAAGATGGTGAACTTTCCAGTTCCGTTTATAGAACTTGGCTTCACCCAAAAATTTACAGTGTAATCAGCATTGTTTTTCCCTAGCTCTAACTCTGGTGAATTGGCTATTTCAATGTGATTGTTACCATTAAGATCAGCAGCATAACATTTATCTTTATAGCCCACCGCCGAAAATACATCATGGGCTGTACCGTGATTTCCATAGGCACTACTATCAATCACTGAGCTCTGATCAAACCATGCGGCTTGATCAAAACGCATATCTAATACTGGCTCTAATACTTTACTTGCACAAGACTTCTCCGTGCCATCCCAGTTGTTACCTTCTTTGTTATGACGATAAATTTTTTCTATTTGAGAAGCTGACAAAGCGCCGCGAAAAATAACTAGCTCATCAACATACCCTTCCCAGTCTTGGCTTGCCACAAAATCAAAAGGGTTAGAATCACCATCTTTATAATCATCTATTTCTTGACCGATAAATAACCCGCCGTCTGCAACCGATAACAGTGGAGAATTAGTTAAAGTGTCACACCTCACAAGAACACCATCAATAAATAAACAATGCTCTCCCTCTCGCCTACGCCATGTATAGTGATGCCATTGACCATCACGAGGGTTGCTAGGAACCCAAAGTCGTTTATAAATGTTCTTTATATGCGGATCGAAATAGTTGGGCTGACTAAAAAAAGCAAGGACTTCATTGTGCTGACTGCCTGAGTCACTGCCTGAAATAAATGTTTGAGCAACGTCCACATCACTCTGCGTTTTCCCCCACCATGAAATAGTAAAGTCGGATGTACGATCAAGTGCCTGATGATTCAATTCAATATAATCGGAAGTGCCGTTAGCTGTTAAATCACTTGCATAACACTGACCAGAAACGCCTTCAACCGATGGCGCATTAACCACATTGGCATCAAAACCATTCACAGTCGCATCCTCAACGATGCCATTCCCGCCCTCAAGTTGCTCATCAAAACGTAAATCGACTACCGGTGATATCACACAACTTCGTGGTTCACCGTCCCATGTTTTTCCTTCAAGGGTGTTAATACGGATAAGGTCAATAGTAGGTTGTTCCAAAACATAATCAAAAATTAATAACTCATCAAGTAAGCCAACCCAACTTTGATTTTTATCAAAACTACCACCTAGAGTATCTGCTTCTTGCCCTAATAATAAACCACCAAGTGACGCTTTAATTTCTCCGCCATTAATATCATCGACACAACCCTGCAATTGCCCATCGAGGTAAAAGCAACTTTTCTTTTCAGATTCATCCCTGGTCCACACTAATTGGTGCCATTGTTCATCTGCAACATCAAGCTCCTCATCAAGTCGTGTCGATGATTGAAAACTCGCATTTTTTATTGTCGGCCAAAATTGATGTTCGCCATCACTATCATAATCAAGAAAAAACACCGCTTGATTTGCTGCTAACCCAGTACTTTCTGAGCCTGTTGCTTGTTTGGCAACAGATAAGATTGTTAAGTCATGCCTTATTGTCGTTTTCCCCCACACCATGAAAGTGAAATCCTTTAAGCCATTAACCGCGTTATGGTTAATTGAAATATAGTCATCAATATCACCTGCAGTTAAATTAGCAGCACGACAAAAAGGGCTGGCAACAGGAAGCGTGTCAAAAGGTGTACCGTGATAATTGTTACCACTGCTATCAATCACTGAATTAGGACCACTCCACGACTCTTCATCAAAGCGCATATCGAGCAACGGCTGTGGTAATACCTCAGGTAATAAACAAGGTTGAATTTCGGTCATCACACTACCAACTTCAGCCTCAGTAGCCACCCCAGTAAAAAACCTAACTTCGTCAATTTCTCCTTTAAAGTAATTATTGTTGATTTTATTACCACCAATCAAAACTTTATTATTAGCATTTAACGAGTTTTTATTATCAATGACTAAGCTGCTGTCTTTGACTCCATTAATGAACAAAGACACTTGTCCAGTTAACTTACTCCTAGATATAGCCACATGGCTCCAAACGTTTAAGGGAATAGTTTGCAAGCTAGTAATAATTTTATCCCCAGTGTCAGACCCAGTCATAAACGCTAACCGATTCCCACCATTAATAAAAACACCTGAAAAGGTAAAATCATTGTAACTTAAAGCAGAGTCTGCCCAAAAAATTGGAGAACCAAGATAAGGAAGAGCAGTGCTATTAAAATCAGACGTTGGGCGGATCCAAGCAGCCAGAGTAAAGCTGTCACCAATAGTGTTATCCACTTCAATAAAGTCATTTGCACCATCAAATGAACCATAACCACAGGTCCCCGGATTCCCATTGTTAACAGGATTAGCAAAGGCAGGCGATACACCATTATATGACTGACCATGATTACTACCGATAGTATCAATCACCGAATCCCCCCCCCCCCAAGCAGCCTCATCAAAATGCCATTTTGATTTTAAGGTTATTGACTCATTAATAATTTGGGGGGTGAGGGATAAGTATTCAGTGGCAACAATGCTATAATTGCCTGAGCCACGCTTCCAAGCTAGTTGAGAAACAGCGTTACCTGTGCGTTCATAGTATTCCATAACAATAGGATAGCTAACACCCGCCTCAAGTGTTATTGGTGAATTGATACTAAAATCATCTCTTGCTGCATGGTTTGTCCAGTTATTGATAACTCTATTATTATTTACCCATAACCTAACGCCGTCATCACTTGTTGTTCTAAACGTATAACCACCCGACACACTAGGCGTAACAAAACCACTCCAACGTACAATAAAGTTATTTGTTACTACCTGACCATTATTCCTTAATAAATTAGCAGGTCCGCCCTCAGCCCAGTTAAAGTCTACCTTTGCATCTACTCGTTCAAGATCTGCTGCTCTATTTGGAAATAGAGAATAGTTCCCGTTGTTTCGCTTCCAATATTCTGCTTTTAATCCGTTTGTTACAGCTTTAGCCGGTAACGATAGAAGTAAGGACATCAAAATTAAAAATAAATAGGTACTAAGTTTTATCATAAAAAGCCTTGAATATTGTTACTTAGCAAGAAGGAATAACTCATGAATTATAGTTACTTATGACGTGCATCAACAGCCACACTTCGCTGCACCACAAACTCTCCCGCACTACAGCTCGCTTCACTGGTAATTCGAAAATGGGTATACCCCGTCTCGACCACAGAAAACTCATTACAGGTTAAGTTAATTGAGCAACCACTAAACCCTGTAATATCAGGCATGTTGTAACTTGGGGTTGCTAAACTGCAACTCGGTGTAACACCGGGGCCTAACACTTCATTGAGTGCACGTTCAACGCCACTGTTCGCGGCATTAAATGCTCTTGCACCATACACTTCATACACCATACTTCGGCTACTATCACTTGATATTTGAACGATCGCTAAGCCTAAAAACGCTAAAACAATAATCACAAATAGTGCAATCACTAGCATACTCCCTTGCTGCTTAAGCAAGCGAGGGTGATGTTGAATACTTCTTTTAGGGAACATTAACAACATGCACCTCATTATATAACTCTAGCACTTCATCTTCGTAGCTAAATTCAAAGTTTAATTGCACCACGGCATTACGAACCAGTGTGGCATCAAGTAAGGTAAATGGCGTTACATTCGATTGCCCTTTGGCCATTAACACTCCCGTCACTGATGGCGGTACAGGTTGCGCCACCGCCGGAGAGTACCCCTGATATCGCATCACTCTTTCATTGTTTACCTGACAATAAGAAACAGGCTCCTCAACAATGAAATACCGCTCTGTCGGTGACTCCTTTAAAAAACGCACTGAATTTTCCAACGTTAACGTGATGACATTATCCGTACTTGTTGGGATAGATTTAATATCAAAAATTTTACCGCTGGTACCACTAGAGCTACTGTAGATATCTGCCGCTCTAAGTGGATAAACGATTATTTTTGGGCTGGGCCAAGTTGCGGTTATTTGACTATTCACCACTGTCACTTGATCAGACGCAGCTTCTGGCGCAACTGGAATATCGACATAACTCGAGCTGGCAACAATCGGCATAAACTCAACACATTTTCCATCATTTGATACTCTGACGCTATTAGGTAATGCACTACGTAACTCTCGCGTTAACCGCTCAATCAAAAAACGGCTATCACTAATTTGACGATCTCGCCCTGCGGTATCTTGATAAACCTCAAAACCAAAACGGACAAAAGAAGTAGTACCGACACCAACAATCGCTAACACGATAATGACGATGATAAGCTCAATTAACGAAAACCCCCGCTGTTTACACTGTGTCATCAAAAATTACCTCGATAACTGGCAAAGGAAAGTACATCATCATTAGGTAAGGTGACATCAATCATAATCAATTTTACATTAGTTGCCGTGACTGATGCAGCATCTTTAACACCGTCATAATCATTATCGTAGAACACTTCGACTTTAAGTGAGTAGTTAACATAAAGATCATCATATTTAAGGCTAGAAGAAAGCATCGTGCCTGTAATTTTAAAATCATGATAATCATCAACATCATTATAGGCATCACGAGACTCACCATCACTACCTAAGTCACCAGATGCAGTACACAAGACACCTGATTCACCACAACGCGTCAATCCTAAGCCCGGATTGGAATTTTCATCAAATGCTTTACCCCTAATTTCATTAAGCAAGGTATTCGCTAATTTAGTAGCACGAATTTCAAAGATAGGATCAACACTACGTTGCACCTGTGGAAAAATAAGCCCAGTTAATAGCGTCATCGCAATTGCAAAAGCAACAATGCCAATAATTAGTTCAACTAAGGTAAAACCACGGTTAATTTTTAGTATTTGTTGGTTATAGCGCATGAACAAACCCCTGTGACTCGATTGTCACGGTTAAGGTTTCATCTCCAACTATATCAACACTACAGCCACTACACAGACCTGTATTATCGGTCGTTGCTAACCCTTGGGAACTAAAATGAAGATAAAACGGGTAAGTCACACTACCAACGGTGGGTTTGATTACCACATCACCTAAGGCAATTCGCCGTTCACTACTTGGTAACGAGCCACAAGTGGCATCGGTATTTGGCTCGATACCAAAATATTCTGTCGTCACGACTAAACGCTTACAGACACCACGTTGGTTCATCGCTTGAAGTTGTAATAAACGAAGCTGTGCTAAAAATTGGTCACGTATCGCATAATGAGCGACTTCAGATTGGGTAAAAAAACGCGGCACAATACTCACTGACAGTACTCCAACGATTAGAATAACTAAGATCAGCTCGACGATAGAGAATGCCGATTGTCGTTTCATTGCTAACGATTCCACCCTGATGAATTATCAGACCAACACAAAGTCAGTCTCGCCAAGTATTATTACCATCATAGCAAGGAGTTAGCCTGCAAATAAACCTCTTTATTCAGACAAAAAAAAGTGCCACCTAGATAACTAGGTGACACTTTCTCAAATTAACAATTAACGATTAAGCGTTAACGAATTTTTCGCCTAGCTCGATATCACCTTTAAGTGTATCAAGCGCACCATTTAATGCGTCAGCTTCAAAGTCAGTTAGGTCACCGTAGCTTAATACTTCTTCTACGCCGTTTTTACCTAAACGTACAGGCTGTGCGAAGAAACGAGCTTTCTCACCAGGACCTTCAACGTAAGTACACTCAACAACACCTTCTTCGCCGTTAAGGGCACGAACAAGAGATAGACCAAAGCGAGCAGCCGCTTGACCCATAGAAAGTGTAGCAGAACCGCCACCCGCTTTAGCTTCAACAACTTCAGTACCAGCGTTTTGGATACGAGTTGTTAATGCTGCAGTTTCTTCAGCTGTGAACTCAGAACCAGACTGAGATAATAGAGGAAGAATTGTCACACCAGAGTGACCACCGATTACTGGCACTTCAACATCAGCTGGGTTTAAACCTTTAGCTTCAGCAACGAACGTATTAGCACGGATAACGTCTAGTGTAGTAACACCGAATAGACGCGCAGGATCGTAAACACCTTTCTCTTTTAATACTTCAGCAGCGATAGCAACTGTCGTGTTAACTGGGTTAGTGATAATACCGATTAGGGCTTTAGGACAAGTGTCAGCACATACAGCAACTAGGTTCTTAACGATACCAGCATTGATGTTGAAAAGATCTGAACGGTCCATACCAGGCTTACGAGCAACACCAGCAGAGATAAGAACAACGTCAGCACCTTCAAGTGCTGGTGCTGAATCTTCACCGCCAAAACCAGTTACTTTTACATCTGTTGGGATGTGGCTAAGGTCAGCAGCAACACCTGGAGTTACAGGAGCAATATCATATAAAGATAATTCAGAACCCGCTGGTAATTGAGTTTTTAATAATAAACCTAGTGCTTGGCCGATACCGCCAGCTGCGCCTAATACTGCAACTTTCATAACTTTCTCCCTCAGAGATTAATAATAAATTTAGGATAGCTCCCATTCCTCTTACTTTAATCTTAAAAACGCCAGATGACTATCAGACTAAAGACGAGATTAATAGGTAGAAATCATCACATCATAATGTGAACTAGCCCATAAAAATTCCGCCAAAGTATACCCTAATTTTGACGCTAAGCCATACCTCAATAAAACAAACGTTTTAGTGACAGACTTATTTGAGGTTTACAATCACAAGATGAGAATGATTTTCAACCGTATTATGGTACTAACTATGCAGGAGTATAAAGGCTAAAATGTTTTATGCAAACAAATAAATAAATATTGAATAATTTTAGATTTTTATGCAAAATAGTGAATAGTATCTTTAATAATAAAAATAACTGGAACAGCATGAGAAGTTCGCAAAAACAAGACCAATTAATCAAAGCCTTTAAAGCGCTATTAAAAGAAGAACGTTTTGGATCACAAGGCGATATTGTTCTTGCATTACAAGAGATTGGTTTCGAAAGTATTAATCAATCAAAAGTATCCCGTATGCTAAGCAAATTCGGCGCAGTTCGCACTCGCAACGCTAAACAAGAAATGGTTTATTGTTTACCTGCCGAGCTAGGTGTCCCTACGACAAGTAGTCCCCTTAAGAACCTTGTTATCGATCTTGACCATAATAACTCATTGATCGTGATTCGTACTAGCCCAGGTGCCGCGCAATTAATTGCTCGCTTACTCGACTCTATCGGTAAGACCGAAGGTATCCTCGGCACCATTGCCGGTGATGATACTATTTTTATCGCGCCAGCCCAAGTCAGTGAGATAGATAAAACGTTAAACACGATTAAAGAATTATTTAACGTCAGTCTTTAACGTAACTCCCCAACGATAGCAGCCCGTCATTGATGGGCTTTTTTATTTAAAAAACTCATTGAAGGGGCAAAGAAAGCCGCCCCTGTGACAGCCTGTGTATATTTCAACAAATGATCATAATGCCCATTATTGTCACCTACGATCATACTGCGAAGCATCAACTCAAAATTAAGCGGCGTATGGCAACAAGAAATAAAAAACAACCCTTGCTCTTTCATATCTCCGTAAGGCATCGACTGACGTAATATCTCTAACGATTTACCCTGATTATCTTTGAGACTGGTGCGTCTAATATGTGACGTTTTAGGTTTATTAAACGATGAATACTCATGGTTCTCCTGTTTGGTTCGACCAATAATATCCTCCTGCTTTTTCACCTTTAGATTATTCCACTTCTTTAGGTCATGCTGATAACGCTGAATATGGATATAACTGCCGCCACGGAACTCTTTATCGTCATCGCTCACTAGCGCCACTTCTTGCCGATGTAGCCCTTTCGGGTTTTCAGTGCCATCAACAAAACCAGTTAAATCACGATTGTCTAAATAGCGAAAGCTTTTAAGCTCTTCAACCAAATTTGCCAAATCTTCAAACATTAAGCAAATCTCATGACTTACCATATAGTTAATATCTTGGCGGTCACAACGAATTTGAATGAACAGATCGAACGGACATGCAGGTGCATGACGATCGCCATGGGTTAACGAAGGAAAAGGTCTGAGTAAAGCAGGGCGAGAGTCGGGGTATAATGCATCCCAGTAATTTGCACCGACAGCAATAAAAGCGGAAAAGGCAACATCACTATAAAGTTCGGTCATTTCATCAAGGTAATGACTAACCTCACTTAACTGAGCACGAATTGCATGCTCTTGACCTTCTACACAATCAAACAGCAAATATTGTCCGTGTAAATTCCCTTCCGCACAAATACCCGCTTGCTCTCTTGCCATGGTGACGCCCCGTCTTATGTTTGAATAATCGAATATTCTATCTTATCAAGCAAGAATAGGAAAAGTCCTGCTAAATATTTTATCTACCCAGCCATATTAAAAGTAACTAATGCATGCTCTTCGACACCAACATCAAGTGATTGCCCCACAACAAATTCCTCATTGCTGTGTACTTCTAATGCTAACGCAGTATCTTTTTCATCACGTACTCGATACACCCAATGGCTTCCACTAAAAAAACAATGTTCTACTTTGAAATCGCCACCTTGTTGGTGAGATAATTTTAGCTGTTCAGGACGTAGCATCACTGTGCAATGGTGCTCACGCATAGTTTTATCATCAATGACAATATCACCAAGGCGTGTCATCACTCGCTCACCATTGACGCCATTAATTTTAATGTAATTAGCCTTACCCATAAAGTTTGCTACATAAGGAGACGCAGGATTTTGATATAGCGTTTGTGCTGTTCCAATCTGCTCAATTTTCCCTTGATTAAAAATAGCGAGTTTATCAGCGAAAGCAAAAGCTTCGTCTTTACTATGAGTAACAAACACTGCTGGGACTTGCTGCTGCTTTAAAATTTGACGGATCTCAATCATTATCTCGCCACGAGACTGACTATCGATATTAGAAAATGGCTCATCCAATAACATTAAATCAGGTTGATAAGCTAACGCCCTAGCAATGGCCACACGTTGCTGCTGCCCACCGGATAATTGGTGCGGATAGCGCTGTGCAAAGTCCGTAAGTTTCACAAGACTGAGCATCGATGAAATACGCTGTTGCTGTTCCTGCTTAGACAGTTTTCCTAAACCAAAGGCAATGTTTTTTTCTACAGTTAAGTGAGGAAACAGTGCATAATCTTGAAAAATCATTCCCACATTACGGTGTTCACTAGGAAGCATCACTTTAGATGAACTAACCAACTTATCACCTAAATAGATCTCTCCCGCACTCACCGCCTGCAGACCAGCAATACTACGTAACAATGTTGTCTTTCCACAACCGCTTGGTCCTAACAAAGCTAATATTTCATTCTTGTCTAATGCCAATGATAACTCGCTGATCACCGATTGATCGTTATAATCACAAGCCAAGTTATTAATAGTTAACTGAGTCATTATTGCGCTTTCTCCAAAGAGCGGTTTAAGAAAATTAACGGAATTAAGCCGACTAAGACGATAACAATGGCGGCTAGGGCACCATGCTCTAATTGCTCATCAGATACAAATTGATAAACGTATGTCGCGAGGGTTTCATAATCAAATGGGCGTAGTAATAATGCCGCTGGCAACTCTTTCATCGATTCAATAAACACCAATAATGCCGCTGCAAAGCACCCTTTTCGCACAAGAGGTAAATGAACTTTAAATAACATCTTTAATGGTGACATACCTAAGGTAACACTCACCATATCAATGGATGGCGTGACTTTATTTAAACTCGATTCAACTGAGCCTATGGCTATGGCTGAGAAGCGCACCACATAACCTGCAACAATGGCGAATAAAGTACCGGATAATATTAAGCCTGGACCTTCTTTACCAAAGTATTCCCATAGATCATTAATAGCATGGTCAAAAAGACTTAGTGGGATCAACACCCCAATTGCTAGGACAGTGCCCGGTAATGCATAACCAGAACTGGCAATTTTAGAAGGCACAGAGCTCGACTTATGTTGAGATAATCGTTTAAAGAAGCTTAATAAAATGCCTATTGCAACACAGATAAAAGAAACAATAACCGCTAATGAAAAGCTATTGATGCTGTATTGAATAAACTCATCGTTCCACGACTGCTCAAAATAATCAATAGCCATGTCAATCAACAATATAAACGGCAAACCAAACGCTAACATAAATATTGAGATACAAAGGCCCGTTGCAGCATACGCTTTAACGCCAGTTAGCTGATAACGATTAATCTGCTCCTGACCGGTTGTTCGTTGATAGTTTTTCTGTTGACTTCGGCCAAAACGCTCAAGCGAGATTAAGACAAACAAACAGGCTAACATCAGGGCTGATAATCTTGCGGCAGCAGCCAAACTGCCATAGCCTACCCACGTGTCATAAACGGCAGTGGTTAACGTCGGCACAGCAAAATAATGCACAACCGCAAAATCGGCTAATGTTTCCATAGCAACCAACGCTACGGATACAGCAATGGCAGGACGAGCGAGTGGTAACGACACTCGATAAAAGCTTTGCCATGCAGAACAACCGAGCATTCGGGCAGACTGTAACAAGGACTGAGATTGCTCTAAAAACGAGGTACGAGCCAATAAAAAAACATACGGAAATAATACGAGGGTTAACATAACGATTGCACCATTGACGGTGCGAACATCAAAGAACCAATAATCCTGAGCGTTTTTCCAGCCAAAGAGTTCACGCAAACTGCTTTGAATAGGCCCGGCGTATTCCAACAGATCGGTATAAATAAAAGCAACCACATACGAGGGCATCGCTAACGGTAACAATAGCGCCCACACAAACACACCGCGCATTGGGAATTGGCACATCGCGACTAACCATGCCAAGGGCACACCAATCAGCATGGAAAGAAAAGCAACACCAAATACAACCAGAAAGGTATTAATGAGATATTGTGGCAAAACCGTTTGCCACAAATGACTAAACACCGCTTGGTCATCACCAAACGATTGCCAGACAATTGCCATTAACGGCATGAAGATTAATAATGACAAAAGCCAGCTAAAAGCTGGCCATTTTTTATTTAACTGAATAAACATTGTTTATAGAAATACTTTCACCAAACATCCACCATAGATGATGGTGAAATAAAAAATATTATAGATCAAATTTCACTTGATCTAATAGCTTAAGTGCTAGCTTACGATTTTCAGCAATTTTATTCATCGCTAATTTATCGGCGCTAAAATCACCCCAAGACGCTACTAATGTCGATGGTTTAACCGCAGTATTAACCGGGTATTCCATATTCACTTCAGCGTAAATGTGTTGAGCTTGCTCACCTGTTAAATATTCCATTAACTGGATTGTCGCGTCTTTATTACGGCTATATTTAGTTAGTGCCATGCCACTCACGTTAATATGGGCACCGCGATCTTGTTGGTTCGGAAATAAAATATGTACCGAATCGGCCGCAGGCTTTTGCTTTGGATCGCTAACCATCTTACCAAAATAGTAACTATTACCTAAGGCAATGTCACACTGACCTTGGTCAATCGCTTTAATTTGGCCACGGTCATTAGCTTGTGGTTTACGTGCTAAGTTGCCTTTAAAACCTGTTAGCCATGTTTTAGCACCTTCATAACCATGATGCTCAATCATCGAAGCAATTAATGCCACAGTATACGGGTGCTTGCCACTGCGAGTACAGATTTTACCACTAAATTTTTTGTCCGCTAAGTCTTCGTAACTAATCGCAATATTTCCAACACGCGCTTTAGAGGCAAAAATGTTACGAACTCGAGTCGTTAAAGCAAACCACTCATTGCCATCATCACGAAGGTGCTGAGGAATATTTTTATTGATAACGCTGCTATTGACCGGTTGTACCAAACCTTTATCTTCGAGTTCCATGAGGCGGCTGATGTCAGTGGTTAACACTAAATCGGCTTTGGTATACTTACCTTCACGCTCTAAACGCTCAGCTAAGCCTTTTTTAGCAAAAACGACATTAACTTTAATACCTGTATCTTTAGTGAATTGCTCAACGACAGGGTCGATTAGAAATGATTGACGGTAAGAATAAATATTAACCTGCTCCGCACTAGCGGCGACCGAGGTAGCTAAAGACATTGCACCAGCAATGATTGCGATGATTGATTTCATACTTCTCTCTAAATAATAACTATTATCATTTCAGCCATTATAGTGAACTATCAGTGACTAGCAAGAGCTAATCACAAATAGTTAACAATTTATTGATGTAACCCCACACGGACAATTAGATTAGTGGCATTAATGAACGCTCATTGCGAGGCGCGTAATATTGTTGATAATTAAAAGATATTAAAACCTTGGTTGCACGTCCGATAATCTCATCGCGAGGTACAAAGCCATAAACACGTGAATCTGCACTATCCTGTCGATTATCACCTAACACTAGATATTTATCCTGTGGTACAACGACCTCACCAAAAGAGTCTAACTCTGTCACACCTTGGCTATAAACCTGTATCTCATGATCTAAGTTAGGTAGCTGTTCTGTTAACTGCAATATATCAGCATCCTCACCAACAACCCCGTAGCTGACAGCTTGACCGTTGATTATTAACCGATTATTAATTAACGCCACCTTATCACCGGGCTCACCAATGACTCGCTTCACCATGCGGCTTTCAGCTGCCGCTGATTCAAATACAACAATCTCGCCACGCTTGGGCTCATTTAGGCGCACTAATGAATGATTTATGAAAGGGACTTTGACATCATAGGCGAGTTTATCAATGACAATTTGATCACCTGGAATAATCGTTGGCAACATCGAACCTGTCGGGACACTGTTATAATCCGCTACAGCACTTCTAAATACACTCATTAATAATATAAATAGAAGAAAACCTCGATTCTCTTTAATGGTTTTTTTTAGTTTATTCATCTTAGTCCCTAACTTAACAAACAGTATATTTGGTAAGTTAGGGGGCTAAATAATTGAAAAGTTCAATAAGCCAATAAAATTAACCTTACCTCAGGTTAGGTTACTCTTTATTAAACTTAAGAGCATTATCAATACGCTCTTGTATCTCGGGGTGAGTAGACAAGTATTGCAATACATCAGCATTTGATTGCTTTTTAAGCTCACTAAAACTGCTCATTGCATCAGCAAATGCAGTCGTCGGTTTACCCAGAGCCACTAATTGCTCAAGTGCATAGTTATCTGCTTCTCGCTCCATATCTCTAGAGAAGGCGTTTTGCACAAGGGTTGATCCTGAACCAATGATTATTTCACCAATACCATCAATATCGCCAAAGATCATCGCTAGTACAATGGCATTACTCACCGATTGAGCAATCAAACGTAAGCTATGTTGCTGCTGAACATGACCAATCTCATGAAGTAAGATTGCCAATACCGCATCGGGGTTATCTTCTAAACGATTTAATAAGTCATCAGTGATCACCACAGTACCATTAGGCAAAGCAAATGCATTCG
This sequence comes from Psychrobium sp. 1_MG-2023, assembly GCF_030689115.1. Lineage (NCBI taxonomy): Bacteria > Pseudomonadati > Pseudomonadota > Gammaproteobacteria > Alteromonadales > Shewanellaceae > Psychrobium > Psychrobium sp. 1_MG-2023. The sequence goes on from NZ_JAUYVJ010000008.1 coordinate 112,412, forward strand.
CCCCAAAATAATCACTGCGATACACATGCAGTACAAACTTTTCAGGTGATAAATTTAAGCTCGTTAATGCACTTTGCCATTGCTGCTTCACTTGCTGCTGACGTTCTTGAGCTAACTCACTAGGCTTGAGCATTAACTCTTCGATGATATCAAAGGCTTGCTCCCCCATGGTCTCGCTCACAGCGTCTGGCACTAACACCACACTCGCTGCCGCCATTCGAGGCATTACAACGGCGAAACAAAACCATAACAGCAAAGGCACACCGACAATCGAAAAAGCAATCAGCGGTTTATGCGACTCTAAACGTTCAAGCATCGAAGGTTTAGCATAAATGCGCGCCTTGGAATCTGCGGCAACAAATTTACCGCCATCCTCAAAGACAACTTCTTGTGCTACACCGGGAATGCTTGACGAAATTTTTAAGCTAGACGCAGAATAATCAAGTTGCTTCTCAACTAAAAAAAGTTGTGCAACCCCTTCCTTGACAAGCAGTTCGGCTTGCTCAGCCTTACTGCTTGCTGGGTAATAATAAGTCCCTTGTATCATCGTCATTAGGTTAATGCGATATCAACATCAAAGACTTCAGCGGCTTCTTCAGCAAATGATGACTGCTGCTCTTCCATTGTATCTAATACCGCTTGCGCGCCATCAACAATCTCTAGCTCGGTGACAGAGGCTAAATAAGCAGACTGACGAATTGCGGTCCATGGGTAGGCAAGCCCTAAGGTAAAGACAATAGCTAACGTATTAACAAATAAAAGCATTGCATATTCACTAACACTTACTTTAGAAGTAAAAGTCGTTAATCCTTCGATTTCTGTGTTATTAAAAATGTGATTACGGATACGAGCACGGTAAATAGCGCTGATCACACTAATTAAAATTAAGTAAACAACCAGCATAATCACGCCTGCGAAGCTCATCAATGAATCAAGGTTCAAACCATCACTCATGCCACCAGCAACAGCGCCTGCACCAACGGCGATAGAAACAGCAACACCAAACATTATGCTCACACCAAGAACAATCAATGAAGTCGAATAATACTCAACCGCTGAAATATTCGTTTTAAGCGGCTTGTCACCATAGCTTAAGTTTGAGTAAATATATTCATCCATTTTCTTAAGCGCCCAAGGCAAAAGTAAATATAAGGTGAATACAGATAAGATAGGTAAGATAATGAAGTATAACAGCGCATACCCATAACTCCCCTTAAAGGCAAAACGAACATTACGATAACTCGTCATCCGACTATTAAAGCGCAAGCTTTGGTTAATTAACCACGGCATTAAAAACAATACCGCCACAATCACCGCTAAACCGACCATTGGTAGAAATTGAGTTGTTAGCGTATAGACTGCAAATAAAATCACAGCAAGAATGCGCCCTTTTAATATCTGCATTGGTGTCGCTAAGTAAGAGAAATTATGGTTATCAATCGACGTATTACCATAAAAATATTGCAGTGTACGAACCTTAGCCCACGCAGAATAAATACCTAACGTTACTATGCTGAGTAAAATATTTACTAGCCAAATACCAAAAAACTCACCTGCCTTGCCTGTAAAAACGACCGGGGTTGTTGTGGTCGATGCTGTTGAAACATCACTATTTTCCATAATAGTTATTCCTGTTATATCAATTGATTAAAAATGCGACGTTAGTATAGCAGCGATTTATAATATTAAAAGGTTACTAAGAATGATTCTTAATAAAGCACTACCAGCTGCTTAATGCAGGCAAGGTAAATTGACGCTGTTGCATTTCAATCACCACCTGTTGTGGCTCAATAGCAATTAAGCGCATAGAGGCGTTAATTAACTCCCCCTGTTTAACCACTTGGTTATTCACCCTAACCCAACGCTCATTGATATCACTGGCATAAATGTGTGAGCTAAACTCAAGCTCTGGGACTAAGTTTTGATACCACTGTGGATATTGCGCCAATGGCTGTGCATGTAGCTTTGCTTTTGGCTGTTGTGAGTCCTGCTCCATTTCAGCTAATACTTTACTGAACCGTTGCGCAAGTTGTGACGAAGGATCGATTACTTGCTCAGGAGCTTTAGAATTTTTTGTCGTTGTCGCAGGCATTAATTTTGATGAATCATTGCTAACAACAACTTGTTGATTAACCACCTTCGCCGTTAAACGAGGCTGATAAACAGGTGGGGGTGGCAAGGCCACTTGCTCAACAGCGAGCTCATAGTTTTCCACCTGATTGGATTCTACAGTGCTATATGAACTGACTTTGACTTGCGGGGGAGCACTCACTGCCGTTTGCTGCCTAGCTTCATCAATTAACATCAAATCGACAAATGCATAACCACTAACACAACCAACAACAAGCGTAATCACCGGAAGTGACCACCATGGGTTTATTTGAGAGCTCATTATCGCACCACCTGTAGCATGTGGCTTTGTTGTTTCATCGCCACCTGTAATTTTAATAAGGTCTTTGCACCAGCAATGCCATCAACGGTCAATTGGTGCTCTTGTTGAAAACGCTTTACTAAAGACTCTAGCGCATAATCAAATACTGCTGATGCAGCGTTATTCACTTGATAGTACTGATTGAGCTGTCGTGACAACGTCGCTACTTCATCACCGCGACTGTTGAGACGTAAACTTTGATTAAAAGCCGTTTCAGGTTGCCATAACAGAGTAAAGTCACCAGCTAAATGCTCAACAAGCCATTGTTTAGGAATCGAGAACTGGTTTTGATTAAACTGAACCCGTGCTGATGACTCGTCTAGCGACAGCACCACACCATGATATACATTCCCTTTAACGTTAATCGTAATCTTTGCTGGGTGGTTATATTCTAAAAGTTCACGCCAACCAGAACCTGAATGACAACGTAAACCATAGTTTAGTGCTGACTGACAAGGCGAAGTACCTGCCCCTTCAGCTGTTCCCCATACCCCCATGAGTGCAGAAAAGGCATTTTGTTTTAGTGTTGCTCCAGTTAATAGCGGTAAAAGCTGCTGCTCTAATGCTATCTTCTGTTCAACTGATGGCACATTCTCATGTTGCACAGTAGGGGCACCATGGGTCAATGATGATGTCGTTGTATCCCCTGTCACCGAACTAGCATAGAGCCAAGCGGTAAGCGCAAAACCTACGGCAAATGTGACACCGCTTAATGCGACAGGTACACGCCATGAAGACACTGGTGGCGAAACCTCATCAATCGCTATAACATCTTTCGCAATGTCAGCAATTGTTTTTTTACCAATGTCCGTTAGTTGTTCACCGTAAGCTTGCAATAGTGCTTTATCGCACATCACATTTATAATTCTTGGTATGCCTTTGCTAAGCTGATGAATATAGTTACAGGCTTTTTTATTAAATAACGCGCTATCACGTCCAGCAATGCGTAAACGATGTGCAATATACGCACTCACATCATCACTGGTTAATGGCGTTAAGTGATACCTTGCGGTAATCCGCTGCGCTAACTGACGCAAGTGTGCCTGTTTTAATTGTTGTTGCAACTCAGGCTGGCCAATCAACACCACTTGCAATAGCTTTTTATGATCGGTTTCTAAGTTAGTTAATAAACGTAATTGCTCAAGCACTTCACTTTTTAAATGCTGCGCTTCATCAATCACCAACAAGGTATTACGACCCGCTTGATGATTTTTAGATAAAAACGTACTTAATAAATCAGTTAGCTGCTTAAGTGTAGGTTCATTGTCATAAGCAATATTAAGCTCATCACATAAGGTTGCTAAAAGCTCCAGTTCACTTAACGTCGGGTTTAAAATAGACGCAATATCCGTCTGTTCAGGTAATGATGCTAACAACGAACGCGCTAACGTGGTTTTACCTGTGCCCACTTCCCCTGTCAGTAACACAAAGCCACCGCCTTCATTAAGGCAATACTGCAAATGACTAATCGCTTGTTGGTGCTGCTGACTTAAAAATAAATATTTTGGATTGGGCGCAATAGAAAATGGCGCCTCATTGAGGCCATAAAAAGCCTGATACATGAGCAGATATCCTTAAAAATGACAGCATGAGCTAAAAACGCTACTAAAATAATCAGTCAGCACTGAAAAGTCAAAGATCCAAATCTCAACCATCAACTGATATACTAGCTATACAATAACTTTATAGGGCTTATAGTGGATATCTATCTTGTCGGTGGCGCCGTTCGCGATCAATTATTACAACTTAATGTTAAAGACCGAGATTGGGTTGTGGTTGGCGCAACGCCCACGCAAATGCTCGACTTAGGCTACCAACAAGTAGGCAAAGACTTTCCGGTATTTTTACATCCTAAGAGCAAAGAAGAGCACGCACTAGCTCGTACAGAACGAAAGTCTGGGCATGGCTATACGGGCTTTGACGTTTACAGCGCACCAGATGTCACCTTAGAACAAGATCTCATTCGTCGTGATTTAACCATCAATGCTATCGCACAAAACCATGACGGTGAGCTATTTGATCCATTCAATGGTCAACAAGACCTAAACGATCGAATCCTGCGCCATATATCCCCTGCTTTTAGTGAAGACCCCTTGCGGGTATTGCGAGTAGCACGATTTGCCGCTCGCTTTGCTCATTTAGGCTTCTCCATAGCGCCAGAAACCATGGCCTTAATGACTGAACTAAGCCAACAAGGCGAGTTAGACCACCTAACCCCTGAGCGTGTGTGGCAAGAAACAGCACTAGCTTTGGCAACGTCATCCCCACAAGTTTACTTTAGCGTGTTACGTGACTGTGGTGCACTCGCCGTATTATTTCCAGAACTTGATAAGCTGTTTGGTGTACCAAACCCGGCTAAATGGCACCCTGAAATCGATAGTGGTATTCACACGTTAATGGTGGTTGAGCAAGCGGCTAAATTAACCGACGATGTCGAAATTCGTTTTGCCGCGTTAATTCACGACTTAGGTAAGGGGCTGACGAACCCAAGCTTGTGGCCCTCTCACCATGGTCACGGTCAGAAAGGTTTGCCGCTAATCAAGCAGTTTTGTCAACGCATGCGAGTGCCCAACCTACATCGCGATTTAAGCCTGTTAGTGAGCGATCATCATTGTAAAATTCACCGCTGTGATGAAATGCGTAAAGACACCATCATTAAGTTGTTTGATAAGCTAGATGCATGGCGTAAACCACAACGTTTTGAGCAGTTTTTACTTGCATGTGAAGCCGATGCCAGAGGTCGCTTAAACTTTGAAGACAGCCCCTATCCACAGCGTCATACCATGCAGCAGTATTATCAACGTGCCAGTCAGGTGGAGATTAAAGATATTCTAGCCTCTGGCATTAAAGGGCCAGCGATTAAAGAGGCATTGTTTAAGGCACGGGTTGAAGCAATAAGCTAAACGCCTATCAGTAGTGGCGACACTTTCTTCTCGTCGCTTCGGCACGCTTTTAACCGGGACCTCAGTCCATTCAGCATCAACAGCGAGGTCCTGAATAAAAACACTCTCAAGGCAGCGATGATTAACGACATCACACAAAAAAGCCCTCATAAATGAGGGCTCAATCTATAGCTCACTGACAACAGCAGTGCATTACCACATCAAGAATGCAATCAAACCAGCGCCTAATAATAAGCGATAGATAACAAATGGTAACATGCCCATTTTACTAATCACTTTGAGGAAGAAGGTAATACAGATATAAGCCGCGACGAATGATAATACAGCCCCATAGCCCAGTTCACTCCAGTTAACCGTTACACCTTCATCTAAGAAGCCTAACGCGGTATAACCACCACTCATGATAATCACAGGAATGGATAGTAAGAATGAAAAACGTGCTGCACTTTCACGGGTTAAACCAAGCATTAAGCCCGCGGTCATCGTAATACCTGAACGCGACGTCCCTGGAATCAGTGCCAACGCTTGCGCCATACCAATAAAAATAGCATTTGATAATGTCAGCTGGTACTCGTCTTTCACTTGTTTCGCTTTAACATCAACCCACCACAGTAATAAACCAAAAACAATGGTTGTACCAGCGATAACCCACGCGCTACGTAAATACAGCTCAATTAAATCTTTAGCAAATAAGCCAAATAAACCTGCTGGAATCGTACCAACGATAATCCACCACGCTAAGCGGCTTTCACCGTTGTGCGTACCGCCAAGCGAACCAAACCAAGCCACTAGTAACGTGCCCACTTCTTTACGGAAGTAGATAATAACCGCTAACAGCGTACCTAAATGCACAGCAACATCAAAGGCTAATCCTTGATCATTCCAACCTAAAATTTGAGATGGCAAAATAAGGTGAGCAGAGCTCGAGATAGGTAAAAACTCAGTAAAACCCTGAATTAGCGATAATACCCAGATTTCTAAAGTCGACATTAAATAATTCCTTTCCAATCAAAATCAATCGTCCATAACGATTGTTGTTCTTTTTCGTAGTTAGCCCATAATTGTGCATAACTTTGTTTTAACACAGGGTGAACCGCGTTTGGGGCAATTTCTGCTAATGGCCATAATACAAAAGCATTTTTATCAATTTCATCACGCGGTAGTTGCGCTGGCACATCAATAATCAAGTCATCGTATATCAGCAGGTCAAGGTCGAGTGTTCTTGAACTAAACTTCTTGGCTGTGCGATCGCGCCCATTATCAACTTCAATCTGGCGCAATAAGCTGGTGACTTGCTCAACACTTAACGCTGTAATGCCGCCACAAACTAAGTTATAAAAGTTACTGCCATCAAAACCGACAGACTCACTTTCATAAACCGCTGACACGGTAAACTCATCACAAATAGCTTTAATCGCGGCGATTCCCTGACGGACATGATGTGTCCGCTCAATGTTACTGCCGATACTAATATAAATTTGCGACATTAAACCTTAACTCCGCGTTCAATGGTCACTCCAACGCCAGCAGCATTGGATACAGCATCGGGTTTATGTACGGTTAAACGCAGCCACGTAATGGCAAACTCATCAAGTAAAATTGCCGCTACACGTTCGGCAACAGTTTCAATAAGTTCAATTTTCTGCTCACTGAGCCACGTCGTTAAACGCTGAGAGACCGTGGCATAATCTAACGCTTTGGTTAAATCATCATGTTCCGCAGGCGCTGTATTATCCCAAGCCATCTCGATATCTAGTAACAACGTTTGCTTAATGGTTTTTTCCCAATCGTAAGCACCAATGGTGGTTTCAACGGTTAATTGCTTGATAAAGACTAAATCCATAAAAATTCTCTGTTGTTATTAATACGAGGTTCATACGAAATACGTATTAATTGATTTAATAATAACGAGATACTTAATAAAGGTCGGATACCTTTTTAAAGCACCAAAGCGTATGATTAGTTTATAAATGCAGTAATTTTACAGCATGATAATAAACGCGTACGATAATGCGGCGCTAATATAGCGTATTTTGATTAGGAAAACAGCCACCAAATGAGTAAGAACCTTTAGCATGTTAAACAAGAGTTATTAGCATGATTATCCCTTTAACCATTTTAATGCTGATCTTAGCCTACTTGTCCGGCTCACTGTCTAGTGCGGTCATCGTCTCGCGTGTCTATAAGCTACCTGATCCGCGCCTGCATGGTTCTGGTAATCCAGGCACAACCAATGTATTACGCATCGGCGGTCCAATACCCGCGGTCTTAGTATTAGTGGGTGACTTGTTAAAAGGCACGATCCCAGTTTGGTGCTCTTATTTTCTCGATTTACCGCCAGTTAGCCTTGGAATAGTCGCAATTGCCGCTTGCTTGGGGCATATTTTCCCAATATTCTTTGAGTTTAAAGGGGGTAAAGGTGTTGCTACCGCGCTTGGTTCTATTCTTCCCATCGGATTAGATTTAACAGGATTGCTATTAGGATCGTGGCTAGTTGCACTTATAGTGACAGGCTATTCCTCATTTGCTGCCATTTGTGCCGCCATACTCGCACCTCTCTTTACTTATGCAATAAAGCCTGACTATACCCTTCCGGTAACTATGCTGTGCGTGCTAATTATTATCAGGCACCACCCTAACATCATGCGCCTACTTAAAGGTGAAGAGCCCACGGTTTGGAAAAAGTTTAACAAAGACAAAGATGAAGACAAAAAATAAGCCACTTAATAGTGGCTTATTTTGTTAAACGAACTCGCTTATAATTAAACGCTCGGTAAGGTGTCCATCGGCCAGCGTGGTGTTGCACTGATTTCTAAACCAACAGTTTGATTTGCTTTTAAGCGTTGTAATCCTGCATAGGCAATCATCGCTCCGTTATCAGCACAAAACTCATGACGTGGATAGAACACTTCACCGCCACGTGATTTCATTAACACTTCAAGTTGCTCCCGCAAGTGACGATTAGCGCTAACACCGCCTGCAATCACCAAACGTTTAAGCCCTGTTTCTTTTAAAGCACGCTTACACTTAATCGCTAACGTATCAACCACTGCATCTTCAAAGGCACGAGCGATATCAGCATGTGTCTGCTCATCATCCCCTTCTGCAGCAATCGTATTTGCCGCAAAGGTTTTAAGCCCACTAAAGCTAAAATCAAGTCCTGGTTTATTAGTCATTGGGCGTGGGAATGTAAAGCGAGAGCTATCACCTTGTTCGGCAAGTTTTGATAAACGAGGACCTCCCGGATAATCTAAACCTAGCAATTTAGCCGTTTTATCAAACGCTTCACCGGCGGCGTCATCGATTGACTCGCCCATCACTTCATATTGACCAATGCCATCGACACGCACTAATTGCGTGTGGCCACCAGAGACTAATAACGCGATAAATGGAAATTCTGGCACTTCATCTTCGAGCATCGGCGCGAGTAAGTGGCCTTCCATGTGATGAACCGCCACCGCTGGCTTATCCCAAGCGTATGCCAAAGAACGTGCCACTGATGCACCGACTAATAATGCCCCGACCAGTCCCGGTCCAGCAGTATAAGCTATGCCATCAAGGTCATCTTTGCTACAATTAGCTTGTTTGAGCGTTTCGCGAATTAACGGAATTATCTTGCGTGAGTGATCTCTTGAAGCAAGTTCTGGCACAACTCCGCCGTAATCGGCATGTAGTTTAACTTGACTGTATAGTTGATGAGCCAGCAATCCTTCTTGATCATCATAAATGGCTACTCCCGTTTCATCACAAGAGGTTTCGATTCCTAAAATTCGCATATTTACTGAGCTTGATCTATTTTACGTGAGGTCAATTGTACCTTTAGCAAAATAATTTTGCAGCTTGTTATGATCTTTCTTTACAAGCGCGCCATGTTCAGATTAAAATAGCGCACCAAAATTTGACAGCCCTGCAAATTATTTGCAATTGGCTTAATGAAACAACCTTGAAGGTGAAAGGCAAATGCCAATAGTTAAAGTTAGAGAAAACGAACCATTTGACGTAGCACTACGTCGTTTCAAACGCTCATGTGAAAAAGCAGGTATCTTATCTGAAGTACGTCGTCGTGAGCACTATGAAAAGCCAACGACTGAGCGTAAACGCGCTAAAGCAGCTGCTTCTAAGCGTCTAGCTAAGAAACTTAGCCGTGAAAATGCTCGTCGCACACGTCTATACTAAGCACTAGTAATTAGGATTAGTTAGACAATGAGCCTATTAGAGCAACTAAAAGAGCAAATGAAAGTAGCAATGCGTGCTAAAGAAAAGCAACGCCTTTCTACTATCCGTATGGCTCTTGCTGCCGTTAAACAACGAGAAATCGACGAGCAAATTACTTTAGACAACGATGCAGTATTAGCAATCCTTGTTAAAATGGTAAAACAACGCCGCGATGCAGCAGCACAATATGAAGAAGCAAATCGTCAAGATTTAGCCGATGTTGAATTGCAAGAAATCACAGTGATTGAGGAGTTTCTTCCAAAACCACTAACGAGCGATGAAATCGACGCTCTGATTAAAGATGCAATTGCACAAACTGGTGCGACTTCAATGCAAGAGATGGGGAAAGTTATGGCTATCCTCAAACCTCAGGTTCAAGGTCGCGCTGACCTAGGTAAAATCAGTGGTTTAATTAAAGCAGCTTTTGCTGGCTAAACCCGACTTACCTTTGATGCTCCGGTATCATGCTAATGCTGAATAAGCCGTGCTCCGCACGGCTTATTTGTTTCTAGGATAAAATTATTTAACTTGGTACCCGTTCATGGCTGGACTCATCCCTCGACAATTTATTGATGACTTAATCGCTCGTACCGATATCGTTGATCTAATTGATTCACGAGTGAAGTTAAAAAAAGCAGGAAAAAGCTATGTCGCCTGCTGTCCATTTCATGGTGAAAAGAGCCCTTCTTTTCATGTCAGCCAAGACAAACAGTTTTATCATTGCTTCGGTTGTGGCGCTAGCGGCAACGTTATTTCCTTCTTAATGGAGTATGATCGCCTCGATTTTGTCGACACCATAGAAGAACTCGCCTCATTATATAACCTTGATGTACCACGCGAAGAAAGTAACGATAACCAGAAAACAGCCCAGCAATACAGTATCGAGAAACAACAGAAACTCGATTATTATGAGCTAATGTCTCAAGTCTCACAGTTTTTTATTCAACAATTAAAAACAAATAAGAACAGTGAAGCTGTTGTTGAATATTTAAAAAACCGTGGTTTAAGTGGCGAAATTGCTAAACGTTTTGGTATTGGTTATTCACCAGATGATTGGCAAGTTGTATTAGATAAGTTCTGTAAAGTAAATGGCATTTTAAATACCCAACGCCAAGCACAACTTCTCGATACGGGTGTCTTAATAAAAAATGAAAAAGGTCGTATTTACGATCGTTTTCGTCATCGAGTGATATTTCCTATTCGCGACCGCCGTGGTCGTGTGATTGGTTTTGGTGGCCGAGTCATAGACGACTCAACGCCTAAGTATTTAAACTCACCTGAGACCCCTATTTTCCATAAAGGTTTTGAGCTTTATGGTTTCTTTGAGGCCAAACAAGCCAATCGCGACCTTAAACGCTTATTAGTCGTTGAAGGTTATATGGATGTAGTGGCACTAGCACAACATGGTGTCAGCTGGGCAGTGGCCTCCCTTGGCACGTCAACAACCAGTGAGCAAATTCAACTGATGTTTCGTAACACAAGCGAAATCATTTGTTGTTATGACGGTGACCGCGCGGGCCGAGATGCAGCATGGCGAACCTTGCAAAACTCCCTGCCACAATTAAAGGATGGCCGCCAAATTAAGTTTATGTTTCTACCTGATGGTGAAGATCCAGATTCGATGATCCGCCAACTTGGCGAGCAAGAGTTTGTCGCCTTAGTCGATCAAGCGATGCCTCTGTCACAATTTTTATTTGATAACCTTATCAGTCAAGTGGAAATGGACTCAGAAGATGGTCGCTCAAAGCTTGCTAACCTTGCGCTGCCGATGGTCAACAGCATCAGTGATGGCGTTTTTCAGCAGATGATGAAAGAAAAATTAGCCAAGTATTTAGGTATGGAAGCGAGCTCACTAGAGCGCTTTATTCAAGCGGAACCCGAATCACCAGTTAAAACAAAACGAAAAAAAGCTAGTCGTGGCTCGATCGTACGACAAGCTATCGGCATTTTAGTGCAACACCCAAATTTGGCGATGACCTTAGATGGTATGCCACGTCTTGATCAGATAAAACTCAAAGGCACTGAACTATTACAACAACTCATTGATGAAGTTCATCAACAGCCAACGATCAACGCCGCTCAATTACTAGAACGTTGGCGTGGGAAAGATGAATATAACGCACTGCTTAAGCTTGCAAGTTGGCAACACGATGTCGTCGATGAGAACTTACAATCACATTTTGTCGATACTATTGTGCAAATAATTAATAAGCACCTTGAATTACGTCTCGAGCAGTTAGCACATAAGTCTCGTGTCGAAGGCTTAACCAGTGAAGAGCGTCAAGAATATGCACAATTAATCGCAAATGAGCAATAACTTGACTAGCCGCTTTGCTACAAAGCGGTTATAATTAATCCCTTGCAACTTTTTGTTGCTATTATTTTTTTGTCAGCATTTAAGTGGATAAAATCTATGGAGCAAACCTCACAGTCTCGTCTCAAACTTCTTGTCGCGAAAGGTAAAGAGCAAGGTTATTTAACCTATGCTGAAGTAAATGACCACTTGCCAGCGGACATGGTCGATTCCGATCAGATTGAAGATATTATCCAGATGATCAATGATATGGGTATTCAGGTGTTCGAATCAGCACCGGATCAAGATACCCTAATGATGTCTGAAAACAGTACTGATGAAGACGCGGCAGAAGCTGCGGCTCAAGTGCTTGCAACCGTTGAAGGTGAAATCGGTCGCACCACCGACCCTGTCCGTATGTATATGCGTGAAATGGGTACGGTAGAACTTCTTACCCGCGAAGGCGAAATCGTTATCGCTAAGCGTATCGAAGAAGGTATCAAACAAGTACAAGTTGCGGTATCTGATTACCCAGCAGCGATTAGCTCATTACTTGATCAATACGATCGTTATGAAGCTGAAGAAATGCGTCTAAGTGATATCATCACTAACTTCATCGATCCTAATGAAGAAGAGTTTGTGGCTAATACTGCTTCTCATATAGGGTCAGCTCTAACAGAAGAGCAACAAAAAGACGATAATGATGATGACAGCTCTGATGATGACGATGAAGACGAAGAAGAAGTTGATACAGGTCCAGATCCTGAAGAAGCACGTGAGAAATTTACCGAGCTTCGTATTGCTTTCGAAAAAGTTAAAAACTTAGCTGACTCCAAAGGTCGTGATCACGCTGAAACTATTCAAGCAACATCAGATTTAGGTGAAGTATTCCGTCAATTCCGCTTAGTGCCTAAGCAGTTTGATCGCATGGTTAAAGACATGCGTGATGTGATGGATCGTATTCGTGTTCAAGAACGTCTTATTTTAAAGTTTGCTGTAACACGCTCTAAAATGCCAAAACGTGAATTTACTAAGGTTTTCCCTGGTAATGAAACAGACACAACTTGGCTAATGGACGCACTAAAATCTGGCGAACCTTATGTTCCTGTATTAGAAGATAACGAAAACGATATCTTACGTGCAGTCAACAAATTAAAAGATATCGAGAAAGAAACAGACCTAACCATTGCTTCTATCAAAGACATCAACCGTCGTATGTCGATTGGTGAAGCCAAAGCACGTCGTGCTAAGAAAGAAATGGTTGAAGCAAACTTACGTCTAGTAATCTCGATTGCGAAAAAATACACCAACCGTGGTTTACAGTTCCTTGATTTAATTCAAGAAGGTAACATTGGTTTGATGAAAGCGGTTGATAAATTTGAATACCGTCGTGGTTACAAATTCTCAACTTATGCAACGTGGTGGATCCGTCAGGCAATCACTCGTTCTATCGCTGACCAAGCACGTACAATTCGTATCCCAGTTCACATGATTGAAACAATCAATAAGTTGAACCGTATTTCTCGTCAAATGCTACAAGAAATGGGGCGCGAGCCACAGCCGGAAGAGTTAGCTGAACGCATGCAAATGCCAGAAGACAAAATCCGTAAAGTACTAAAGATTGCCAAAGAGCCAATCTCAATGGAAACGCCAATCGGTGATGATGACGATTCACACCTAGGTGATTTCATTGAAGATACCACACTAGAGCTTCCATTACAGTCTGCAACTTCTGAAGGCTTAAAACTAGCGACTAATGATGTATTAGCAGGCTTAACCGCTCGTGAAGCTAAAGTACTGCGTATGCGTTTTGGTATTGATATGAATACTGACCACACGCTAGAAGAGGTAGGCAAGCAGTTTGATGTAACCCGTGAACGTATTCGTCAAATCGAAGCGAAAGCATTACGTAAACTACGTCACCCTTCTCGTTCTGAGCAACTAAAGAGCTTCTTAGACGAGTAAGCTGTTATTACTTAATAACGTTAAAAAGCCGTTACCTCATTGAGATAACGGCTTTTTATTTATTAAAGCAATCGCTCAGGGGCTTTGTGGCAATGTAATTGATAACGCGTTATTACTAGGGCGTTCGAGTTGAGTTCCTAGCTCAGTATTGCCAGTAAAAAATCCGCCATTGCGTAAAAAGAACTCGTTACCAACAACCCCACCTTGATAATCTAAGCGAGAGCGTTTTCTTGCTGTCGCGTCATAAGTGAAAGTAGCCTTTGTCAATTCATGCCACTGACCCTCTGTATCCCTTAACCACTGATTTGTATACTGAGCAGCACGCTCTTGATTTCCCATCTCCGTTAAGAAATTTTCTAAAAAAGAGTGCGGGCGTTTAATATACGTCGATGTTTGAGGTCGTCTAAACTTCGCGATCAATTGCCATGCTTGGTCACTTTCCGCTTTAAAGAATGCGGTATAGTCTGTGTTAGTCCCGCTCACCGGGCTCACTTTCAACAGAAATTGATACCGAGTGTCCGCAAGCCAGTCGTAGACTAAATAGCTCTGACCGCCGGACCCTTCATTACCAAACTTGCCGCTATACACTTCTTCTCCTTTATCCAACAGCTTAATCCGTTTGTCTTCAGGAATAGTACTAGGGTCGTCCGTTACATGTGGACTCCAAACAGAAAATAGCACCCGCCTTTCGGTCTCAGAGTTAACCTGAATACCAAAATACCCTTCAGCAAAGCCGTTGGCCATAAAATACGATCCGATAATATCTTGGCCACTTGCCACTTCTAACTCACTATAGAACCACTGGTAATCTTTTGATGGATCCTCCACCTGATAGCCAAGGTGCACTGACGGACCTCGACGTCCCCAATAAAAATCCTCTTTAACATAAAACAGTTGACCCTTTGCCGCACTACCGCCAAGAAGGACATCGCTAATATTAGCAAAAGATTGTGCTTCAGAGCTTAACCCCTTAATCGTAATAGCATGGTAACCGACAGAGCCTACATTAAAATTCCCCGCATAAATCTGTTCGCTAGTGGTATTGTTGAACTCAACAATCTTAGACTCACTACCCAGTGTCACTTCAACCTCTGAGAGGCCTGACTCAACAAAACCTTGCAACCCAATAGCTAGCTCACCAACTTGGGTAAAGTAAACATAGGTTACAATCTCATCGTTACTATCACTCCAATTAGTGAGCCCTTTATCCCCGATAAGATTAGCTGTTTTTTCTGGAGAGTTAACTATCCAACTATTACCAGCGATAGCGACGTTAACTGATAGTTCATTGGGTACTACAACCGTTGTGGTTTGCTCAGAAACTGCCGGCTGGCTAGACTTTGCCTGCTTATTGTTTTCCGCACCGCTACAACCCATAAGGCCAATGGCCAATAAAATACTTAATTGTTTTTTTAACATTTTTTAATCCTAAAAAAAGTGTATCCGATAAACGGATACACTTTAGAGGTTAACTAAATAGCAGACCGAGCTAGAATGACGCTGTTAAACCCAAGGTCGCAGTTCGACCATAGCGGCCTAAATGACTCACTTGCTCTGGGCGCTTGATATAGCCCCAGCTACGTTCATTTGTTAAATTACTCACGGTAAAGTTAAGTGAGACCTTCTCAGAGATGTTATAAGAGCTGCTAAAGTCATATTGGCCATAATCCGACTGCCATTGCGGACCGCCCCAAGCATCTGGGTATAATAAATACTTACTACGCCAGTTATAAGCGATACGAGCCTGAACATCATTTTTCTCATAATAAACAACCGCATTATATGAGTTTTTCGACATACCAGCGAATGGAAGTTTTTCTTCAACACGCTCAGGATCGTCATAGCTACTATCAACATAGGTGTAATTAAACTGAACACCAAAACCATCAAAAGGCTCAGGCAATAACTCATCAAACGATTGCTGATACGCTATTTCAGCCCCTTTAATTGTCGCACCGTATTTATCGTTTCGAGGGCCGTGATGCTCAAATTCCTGACCTAAAATATCTACTTTTCCACGCGGTCCATTCTCAATAAATGACTCAATGCCTTTGTAATAAATAGCAGCCGTTAATGCACCATACTCAGAGAAATACCACTCCATCGTCATATCCACCTGATCGGCCTCAAGTGGCTTTAATCCAGGGTTTGAAGAATGGTACTCAAACTTGGTTAAGTCTAACGAGCTATATGGCGATAAGTAACCCAAGTTAGGACGGGTTAACACTTTTGCCGCACTCAAACGATAAACCACTTGATCGGTTAAGTTAAGCTTGAAGTTCATACTCGGTAAAATATTCGTATAGTCATCTTCAAAAGACTGCTGACCATAATGCTGTTGAATCCCACCTTTTACTCGCTGAACCCCCTCAAGTGTAGGGTGTGGCTCAAACTCAATCGACGCCATATCCAAGGCATAACCAGAGGTTTTAACAGTCGTTTGCACAGCCCTAACACCTAAATTTAATGTGTAAGGCAACTCGCCAAACTCCCCTTCTAGGTTTGTCTGTATATACGCAGCTAATGTTGATTCAGTCAGTTCATACGAATCTTTTTCTTGCAGCGTTGGTTTGATCTTTGCAGCTGCGGCTTCAGCATTAATACTCTCGTAGAAGGCATACAACTTATCGTAATCAAAGCTTGCCCAAGGTGCAGGGTGAGCACCGGGTTCACCCGCCATGAAATTATCGAAGTTCGCAGGGACTAGTACATCACCCGGTAACCTAAATAAGTTAAGACCACCCAGCTCTTCTACAGAAGAGTCGTCATAGTCACCATACTGCGGGAAATATTGAAAATAAGCACCACCATTACTAAACATTGATGGATCATCAGATCGATACTGCTGACGGCCTTTAGTTTGTTTACCGTAGTTAAGACCAAACTCTACCTGTGAAAAGATTGAATCATCCAGAACATAAAGGCCATCGAGTCTTACCTCACTGACCTCATCTTTAACCGCTCGGCCATGGTTATAACTATAATGTGCACCAAACGGTTGCTCGCTGCTTAAAGCCGGTGACATTGTTACATCAGGTAATAAGTTATCGCCCGACTGATCAATTTTAATGGTGTCGACAAAGCCACGTGCTACAACATAGCGATTATCTCCCGCGTTCTTATTCTCAGATTCCGAGTGCGAAATATCCAACGCTAGATTTAAATTATCAGTCGCTTGCCAACTAGTATTGAGTGCAACTTGAAACGTTTCAGTGTTTCGTGGTGATGATACATTTAATAGCTCAGCCATAGCCCCATCAATTAACTCTAGCGAATTAACACGACCAGCATCATCAAAACTTAAATCACCAATACTCGGTATACCCGGCGTCCAATATTCATCGTAAGTCACAAATGAAATTTGATACTGACTACCATCGGTATCATACGATGAATAAATACTGTCAAAGTTAACTTCTAAGTCATCAGATGGTCGCCACTGCAACGCTAGACTAGCGCCTGTGCGCGTACGAATATCCTGCCAGTTAGAGTAACGAACATACCCCGGTATCATTGACTCGTAGCTTTTCTCGTCGCCCTCAATTTTTCCGTTACCATCGCTATCAACAGGGACAGTTACAAAGTTAATCCCCTCATCTTCATCATAAAACCCTTGCCCCTCATATGAATCAGAACGGATAGTACGCTCTGAATAAACCGCCGTGAATAAAGCACCAAAGGTGTCATCATTAAAAGTATCACTAACTAAAAACGACGCAGACGGGTTATAGTCTTCCGTTAAATCACCATAAATGGCTTTAGCAGAACCAGATAATGTAAAACCGTCTAAGTCTAGTGGGCGACGTGTTTTAATATTAATAACAGAGCCAATTCCCCCTTCAACATTCTTACTTACAGGGGACTTATACACTTCAACTGAACCCAATAACTCAGAGGCAATTAAGTCATAATTAAAGTTTCGACTACTATGCTCCGATGCCATACGGCGACCATTGATAGTGGTCACGTTATAATCACCACCCAAGCCGCGTACCGTAACATTTTGCCCTTCACCACCATTTCGAGAAATGGTAATACCGGTCATACGTTGCAAGGCTTCGGCGATATTTTGATCAGGGAATTTACCGATATCTTCAGCAATAATTGCATCAACCACATTAATTGCATTTTGTTTTACAAATAGAGACTCTTTAATACTACTGCGAACCCCTGTCACACTGATGCGCTCGACACTATCAGCATCTTTATCTTGTTCAGCACTTTTCTCTTGCTGCTGTGATGATACTTTTTCTTTAGCTTTTTCAACGTCAGCCGCATAAGCGGTTCCCGTTAAAGCGGCACTAACTGCAAGACATAACAGCGAGATATTTGTTTTTATTTTCACGACATAATCCTTGTAAAGAGAGCATCGACAGCGTGGCTATTATTACTGTGCTGATGCAAGTTAATAACACGTACTAATTAGCTAACAATGGCGAGTGGCTTTGCGGTTTTCCACACACCTCGGGTAAAATCAGGGAAGTTTTTGCTATTACTGCGATCGTTAACCGAATCAACAGAAAGTGGGAATACAGCAGACCAAGAAGCAGCGTCATACACATCCTGATCAAGCGCTTCGCCATTGCGAAGACAATAGACCATGCGCCAAAACATTAAAAAGTCCATGCCGCCATGGCCACCATTGCGCTCTGCTTCATCCCCCATTTTTCGCCATAATGGGTGATCATATTTGTCATACCAACTGCTCATATCGTGATCCCATTGGTGGTAGTTACCACTACCTCCTTCTTCGAGTGCAATACGATTAGGGAAACCTGCAAATACGCCATTTGTTCCTTGAATTAAGTTATGACGAGAGTAAGGACGTGGCGTAGTCGTATCATGCTGTACCATGATAGAGCGGCCTTGAACTGTTTTTATAATACTGGTATTCATATCACCAGCGATGTAATCGAGTTGATTACGTTGATGCCCTGCGGGAAATTCTTTTCGTGCATACGCGGCGCGGCCTAGCGCAGGACTGCTAACTGAGGTTAGATAATCAAAACGATCACCTCGGTTAATGTTCATATATTGCGATACAGGACCTAAGCCGTGGGTTGGGTAAAGATTGCCATTTTGTTTAGCATGCCAACCTGTACGCCATGACCCTGTCTTGTGCTCAATTTCTTTCATTTGCCAGCGTAGCTCATGAATATAAGCCGCTTCACCGTGCAATAGCTCACCAAAGATACCTTGTCGAACCATGTTTAATACCATCAGCTCATCACGGCCATAACACACATTTTCCAGCATCATGCAGTTCTTTTGTGTCCGCTCAGCGGTATCAACTAACAGCCATGCCTCTTCGACGGTTGTTGCAGCAGGAACTTCAACCCCCACATGTTTACCGCTTACCATCGCATCAACGGCCATTGGCGTGTGCCAAATCCACGGCGTCGAGATGATAACTAAGTCAATATCATCGCGTGCTAATAAATCGCGATACGCATAATCGCCTTTACCATAAGCCGCAGGCTTAGGAAGCCCTTTTTCTGTAACAATATTGACAGCCCTATCCAAGACCTTCTGATGGGTATCACAAATGGCTTTGATCTCTACACCATCAATATGACAAAAATGCTTAACAGCACCAACACCGCGCTCTCCAACCCCAATGAATCCCACTCGTACAACATCTAGTTTATCTACCTCTAAACCCATCACTGATTTAGTACCGCCCCCCTGTAGTATGGGGGTGCCAGTGACACAGGCTGTGGCCATTCCAGCGGCGGCAACGCCCATAGCAGATTGAATAAATTGTCGTCGGTTTAGTGGCTTCATCTATACGCTCCAAAAGATATGAATCATGTCAGCACTTGTTAGTTGTAAGTAAAGGTTGTTAACAAGTTGAGTAGTGATGCTAATTATTAACCAGTGAAAACGACAAAATCAACAAAGAAACCTTCACAAACTTTCGAATGAAAACACCGAAAACATCAACAACAAAAATAAACAAACAAAATCAACAACTTGAAAACGAAAGACGTTTAACAAATAAACAACAAGCCACTATTGAAAGCAAACGAAAGCTTCGTATAATGTTATTTACTTGGTTAACGGGAGCGATTTTTCATGAATACAATAAAAAGGCGACACGATATTGTTCAGTTAGCCCTTAGTGAAGGTAAGGTATTCGTCAACGATCTTGTCTCACGCTTTGGCTATTCCGCAGTCACTATTCGCTCAGACTTAAACTATCTACATAAAAAAGGGTTATTGATTAGAGCGCGAGGTGGAGCTATAGCGTCTAACCGTATAAGCCAAGAGTTGTCTGTTGATGAAAAGCTTCACAAAAATGTACATATCAAGAGAAGGCTAGCACAAAGCGTTTGTGAACTGATTGATGAAGGCGATGCCATTATTCTGGATTCAGGAACGACAACCGAAGAAGTTGCAAAGTGTTTAGCTAGCTTTAGGCGACTAGTCGTTATGACCAACGGATTAAATATCGCACAAAATCTACTCCATTCTGATGACTTTGAGGTCATGATGACAGGAGGTACATTAAGAAAAACATCAATGTCATTTTATGGACGTCAAGCAGAAGATAGCATCGAACGCTATTACTTCGATAAAGTGATTCTGGGCGTTGACGGTATCGATTTTAACTCAGGGATAACAACGCATTTCGAGTATGAGGCTATATTAAATCGCACCATGTGTGACGTAGCCAAAGAAGTTATTGTCGTGACTGACTCCTCTAAATTTAATCGTGCTGGTATTCACAAAATTTGTGGTTTTGATCAAATTGATACATTCGTTACCGACTCAAAGATTCCAGATGCATTCGCACAAACGCTCGAGAAGTCAGGCGTTAAGCTCATTATTGCGTAATAAACCCGACTATATAAGGTATTTTAATGAATCACTTTCAACAACTGATGCAACACAATAGGCAAGGTAAACCAACAGGAATCTATGCCATTTGTTCAGCACACCCTTTAGTTATAGAGGCAGCTTTAGAACAAGCTAAAGCTGATAGTACACCTATACTCATTGAAGCAACCGCTAACCAAGTCAACCAATTTGGCGGTTATACGGGCATGACCCCACAGGACTTCTATCAATATGTTGTTAATATTGCAAAGTCTGTCGAATTTCCCACTCAGGATATCTTTTTAGGTGGCGACCATTTAGGCCCGGTATGTTGGAAAAATGAAAGTGCTCGCAGCGCGATGGAAAAATCAGCAGAACTCATTAAACACTATATTGCTGCTGGCTTTAAAAAAATTCATTTAGACTGCAGTATGCCTTGTGCAGATGATACCGTCCCTCTCGCGAATGAAACCATTGCACAACGCGCCGCCGAGTTATGTGCAGTAGCAGAGCATACGGCTCAAGAAGTCTTCGGGCAGAGTGATATTGTGTACATTATTGGCACTGAAGTCCCGCCGCCCGGTGGTGCCGATCATCAAATAGAGAGCATTGAAGTCACCAGTCCAGATGATGCAAAGCAAACACTGCTGGAGCACCAACATGCGTTTCATGCACGAAGGTTATATTCCGCTTGGTCACGCGTGATAGGGTTAGTTGTTCAACCAGGGGTAGAGTTTGATCATACGTCGATAATTGATTATCAACCACATAAAGCACAAGCACTTAAAGCGATTATCCCACAAGTAGACAACATCGTATTTGAAGCTCACTCTACTGACTATCAAACACCAGAAAGCTATCAGCAATTGATCCAAGATCACTTTGCGATCCTGAAGGTCGGTCCTCAATTAACCTTCGCCTTGCGCGAGGCCTTATTTGCATTAAGCAATATTGAAACATACCTTATCGAAGCACCATTCCAGTCTAACCTCAAAGCAGTTTGTGAAAAGCAAATGCTCGAACAGCCGGGACATTGGCAACCTTTTTACCAAGTAGATAGTACATTACAACCCCTCTATCGACAATTTAGTTATAGTGACCGAATTCGTTATTACTGGCCAAATAAACAAATCAATCAGGCAACTGAGCGCTTATTTACTAATTTAGAAAACGTAACAATTCCCCTACCTTTAATCAGCCAATTCATGCCTGAGCAATATCAAGCAATACGTTCAGGCGTTATTACAAATTCACCTCGAGCATTAGTGAAGGCCAAAATTAAGCAGGTCACGCAAAGCTATGCTCAAGCCTGCTGGAAACAAAGCGCTTAGCGCTTAGGATAAAACATGAATACTTATTTAAACCATTCGATCAACGAATTAGACAAAAATAATGCCGTTTGGACAGCAAAAGAGATCCAACAACAGCCAGACTCATGGCTAAAGGCCGTCGATATTATTAACACGCAACAAGCAACCATTGATGCATGGCTTAAGCCTTTATTGGCTCAAAGTAAGTTACGTATTATCCTCACAGGCGCTGGCACATCAGCGTATGTTGGAGAAACAATTGCCCCTGCATTAACCCAGTCAATGACTAGACAAGTTGAAGCCATTAGCACAACAGATCTTGTTGGTAGCCCGCACCAATATCTGTTAAAAGATACGCCAACATTGCTCGTTTCATTTGCACGTTCAGGTAATAGTCCTGAAAGCGTTGCTGCCGTGAGTATTGCCGATCAACTAGTAGACAACTGCTTTCACTTAATTATCACGTGTAATGAAGACGGGGCGTTAGCTAAGCAATCGGCTATTAAACAGAATCAGCTTTGTCTATTAATGCCCGAAGAAACACTCGATAAAAGCTTTGCGATGACCAGTAGTTTTACCTCGATGATGTTAAGTACACTTTACATCTTCGCTCCTAATAAAGAGCAACTGGCCAACACTATCGCAGCGACTCGTTACTTATTAGAGCATCAACTAGACAATATTAAGCAACAAGCCCATATTCCATTTGAACGAATCGCCTTTCTAGGCAGTGGCGCCCTTAAAGGCATAGCAACAGAAGCAGCCTTAAAAATGCTTGAGCTAACCGCAGGTCAAGTTAATTGTTATGCTGAATCACCACTGGGGTTCCGTCATGGCCCTAAGTCATTAGTCGATTCACACACCATGGTCATTTTATTAGGCAGCAATGACCCATACTGCCAACGATATGACAGTGATCTGGCCATTGAATTAAACAATGATAAGAAAACAGAACACCTTTATTACCTAACTGCTCAACAATTACTAGGTGATCAACAGCTAGAAGATGTGTGGTTGGCATTTCCATTCATCGTTTATTGCCAAATATTGGCGTTTTATAAGTCATTAGTGTTAACTATTACGCCCGATAACCCGTGTCCGAGCGGTGAAGTTAATCGAGTAGTACAAGGTGTGGTAATACACCCATTGAAGGATTAATCAATGATATATGGTTTAGACATTGGCGGTACAAAAATTGAAATCGCCATCTTTAATCAGCAGCTAGATCTTCAAGAGCGACGCCGAATTCCTACGCCAAAGATCAGCTATAGCGCATTTATCGACGCACTTGTGACCTTAGTGACTCAAGCTGATGAAAAATACTGCGTAAAGGGAATTATTGGCATTGGGATGCCCGGTATTATTGATGCTAATGGGCTATCGTTATCGGCAAATATTCCTTGTGTTAACAACAAGAATGTTGCGCATGATTTGGGTAAACGCTTAGACCGAAAAGTAGCGATTGAAAATGACTGCCGCTGCTTTGCATTATCTGAAGCCGTGGATGGTGCGGGTAAAAACTATAGCAACGTCTATGGCGCCATTATCGGCACTGGTGCTGCGGGCGGCTTTACAATTAATCAACAACTGTATACCAGCCGCCAAGGTATTGCTGGTGAGTATGGACATATGCAACTTCCAGCCTCGTTACAGCAGAAATATCAACTGCCAATCAAAGCCTGTGGCTGTGGTCTGCCTAATTGCTTTGAAGGTTATATCTCAGGCCCGGGCATTCTCTTTTTGCACCAACATTTCGGGGGAGATGCTGTCGATGTACCAACATTAGTGAAACGTTGGCATGAAGGCGATGCATTAGCTACTATCACCTTTGAATGTTTTCTCGATATTTTGGGTGCAAGCTTTTCAACCATTGTTATGGCCTACGACCCTGACGTCATTGTGATGGGAGGAGGCATTTCGTTGATAGAGCGAGTCATTGAGCGCCTACCCACTCATATAGAAGCCCATTTGTTCACTAACTTTAATAGCCCACAGGTCATTCAAGCACAGTTTGGCGATGCTAGTGGTGGCCGCGGCGCAGCGATACTAGCGAGGCAACTTCATGCAGTCTAATCACTACGCGCTAAAAGCAGCCACAATCGTCGGTGAAGATAACAATTACACTGACCATTATCTTGTCATCAAAGCAGGTGTAATTAACGCTATCACAGCATCACTCGATCCCGCGATCCCTTGTATCGATCTAGGTGAGACAACCCTTGTTCCTGGCTTAATTGATTTACATATTCACGGGCGGCAAGGGTGTGACGTTATGGATGCGACAATGACGTCGATGACAACCATTTCGAACTCACTAGCCAGCCATGGAGTAACTGGCTTTTTAGCAACCACCGTGACGAGTTCGTGGCAAGAAACCCTGGATGCTATGAAAAATATTGGCCAAGCTTCCCAGCAAACGATGTCTGGAGCACAGGTTCTTGGTGGTTATAGCGAAGGGTTATTTTTTACTAATGAGCATAAAGGAGCCCATAACGAGCAATACTTTCTTGAGCTAACCCACCAGCGAATAGACGATTTAATTAACGCTTCAAATCACCACTTGAAGGTGCTCGCTTTAGCGCCAGAGATAGCTAACGCGTGTGAAATGATTGAATATTTAAATGAAAAAAAAATCAAAGTAATGCTGGGGCATACCGATGCTACTTATGATGAAACACTTGATGCAATCAATGCTGGAGCATGTGGTGGGGTACATGTTTTTAATGGTATGCGAGGGATCCACCACCGTGAACCCGGTTGTACTGGTGCAGTATTAGTTCATAACACCAATGTTGAAGTCATCGCCGATGGTATTCATTTACACCCAGCTATCTTAAAAATGATCTGTCAGCTAAAAAAACAGCAACAAATTACACTAATCAGTGATTGTAGTAACGCTGGCGGTTTAGGCGATGGCCACTATCAACTTGGAAAAACGGCCATCGAAGTTAAAGACGGGGTCGCCCGTACCCAATCAGGCTCTCTTGCAGGCAGCACATTAACCTTAGAAAAGGCTGTATTTAACCTCTCCAACATGGCAGAAATTGAACTACGTGATGCAATCCATATGGCCAGTTTATCCCCAGCACAATTCTTAGGGATTGATAAAACTGTCGGTAGCATCGCGCTTGGCAAGCAAGCGGATCTTGCAATACTCGATCCCCACGGCAAGGTCCAAGCCACCATTATTCAGGGACGCTGTATCTACAATGCAGCACAGGAGTCACTTTCCGATCACCTTAACAACATCGCTTAGCTATATTCCTTCAACATAATAACGATAAGAGGACAACATGAGAAATTCACTCAAACAGCAAGCTATTGCCAAAGCTCAAGGAGGTTATCAATGGAAACAACGTTAACACCTGAATACTCAAAAACATCAACAGTTTGGCCGATGACAATCATTGGCATATTGTTTTTTATTTTTGGCTTCGTCACTTGGTTAAACGGGTCACTAATCCCGTTTTTAAAAATTATCTGTGACTTATCTACCTTCCAAGCTCTATATGTCACACTGGTTTTTTACATCGCCTATACCGTCATGGCACTACCTGCGTCTTGGCTATTATCCAAAATCGGTTATAAAAATGGCATGGCTGTCGGTTTAGCCATCATGGTAGTTGCCACACTGTTATTTTTACCCGCAGCTTATCAAGCCAACTATCTATTTTTTCTAACGGGCTTGTTCATTTTAGGCACTGGATTAACCATATTGCAGACGGCCGCAAATCCGTATTTAGTCATTTTAGGACCCAAAGAAAGTGCAGCGATGCGCATTAGTATCATGGGAATTGTCAACAAAGGCGCTGGTGTTATTGTTCCATTAGTCTTTAGCGCAGTGATCTTATCAGACATTGGTGATGCCTCAGAGCAAGCACTTTTGGCATTAAACGAACAAGAACTTCAAGCATTATCAGAACGATTAATTATTCCTTACCTCTATATGGCGGCAGTCTTAACGTTTTTGATAGGCTTAGTGAAGTTTTCGCCGTTGCCTGAAATTACACCCGAACCGCAACAAGAAAGCGACAATAAATCAGGGATTTTACAATTTCCTCAAGTCATTTTAGGCGCGATTGCTTTATTTGCTTATGTCGGCGTTGAAGTAATTGCTGGAGACACCATCGGTCTGTTTGGTTCAAGCTTAGGCGTGGATAACTTTGCGATTCTTACCTCTTATACCATGGCATTTATGGTATTGGGTTATATCATAGGTGCAACGTGTATTCCTCGATACTTATCCCAAACGCATGCGTTAATTAGCTCGGCGATTGCGGGGGCGTTGTGTGCTATTTCCGCGGCGATTAGTGCTGTTGATTCTTCATCAATCAGCCAGTTGTTGTGGGGATTCACTAGCATCCCAACCATTCCTAATCCGGTCTTTTTTGTCGCATTGATGGGGCTTGCCCACGCACTAGTTTGGCCATCAATTTGGCCGTTGGCACTCGATGGGCTGGGCCGCTTCACCGCTCAAGGTTCAGCATTGCTGATCATGGGAATTTCAGGAGGAGCTTTGCTACCGATGGTATATGGTGCACTCGCTGAAATAACAACTGAGCAAAGTGCTTATTGGGTTGCCCTACCCTGCTATTTGTTCATTTTATTCTATGCGTTAAAAGGCCATAAAATGCGGCAATGGCGTGCTTAGAAACACCCGGCCACTGATATTCAATCAGTGGCAATTTCTCTTGCTCACTCCCTGGTATTACTCTGCAATAATAATGCGTATACCATAGCTTAATAAGGTTTGAACAATATCATCAGGAATACCATCATCGGTTACTAGGGTGCTTACATCCTGCAAGTCTAATATTTTATGTACCCCCACAGCATTGAACTTCGATGAGTCAGTCACAACAATGACCTCACGTGCTGCACTACACATTTTGCGGTTAAGCACACATTCCGCCTCGAAATGGGTTGTAATACCGACATCTAAATCAATGCCATCAACACCTAAAATTACTTTGTTAAAATGATAACGTGATAAGCTCTCTTCAGCTTGACTACCATAAAAAGACAGTGACTTTTTACGTAAGGTGCCACCTGTCATTAATACCTGAACACCAAGAGATTTAGTTAAGTTCTGCGCAACATTCAGTCCATTGGTCATCACAACGAGGTTTTTAAACTCGCCCAAACATAATGCAAGCTCAGCCGTTGTTGTTCCCGAGTCTAAAATGATTGCATCATCTTCCTCAATTAACTGGCTCGCAGCTAATGCTATTTTCTTTTTGATTTCAGCATGCTCATTATATTTATCATCAATGGATAACTCAGGGCTAATACGATTACATGCAATGGCACCGCCACGTGTACGTATCAGCAACCCCCGTTGATGCAAAAAATTAAGATCTGAACGGATAGTAACGGCAGACACATTATATTCCGTCACTAAATCACTGACCGCTACCTTTCCACTTCTGGCGACACTCTTAACAATATGCTGACGCCTTTCAATCGTATTCATGGCCGTAACATCCATCCCTTATGTTTCTCTAACACTGTCAATTATTTACGGTATTTTACGTAACATGATAGCGCTTTGGTATCTCTTTGAGGTTAATTTTTTAATAGGCCAACACTTAAACATGCATTCTACGGGAATGGAGAGAAGCAACGTGCACTTCAGTGCCTCTACAATACAAGAGATATAACGCCACCGCCTTAATAAACCTTAGTTTCTCCCCTTCAAGGTCAACACAAAACCCCCATCGACTGGGCTAAAATGAACAATTAATCACCATTTAGCTAAATTACTTGATTAATAAGGATGACGAGCCGAAAAAAAATGCTTATACTTATCGCCGCTTAGACAGCTCTGTCTAAACACCTAAATGGCCCCTTAGCTCAGTTGGTTAGAGCATCTTTATAGGGGTAAAACTTACGAAAGTAAGAAAAGTAAAGCTTTTATAAGGCTTACAGGTTTGGTAGACTT
>NZ_JAUYVJ010000080.1:0-620 GCF_030689115.1 Psychrobium sp. 1_MG-2023
AAGTACTGTGATGCACTGCCACTGTATCGCCAAGTCGATATCTTTAAACGCGGAGGGTTGGATTTATCTCGCGGCACCTTAGCCAACTGGTGCATTAAGTCAGGCGCTCTGTTGCAACCGCTGGTGAAGGCAATGCAACAGCACTTGGTTAATCAACACAGTCTGTGTGCGGACGAAACCAGCGTTCAAGTGTTAGATGAACCGGATAAAGACGCGTCAAGCAAATCTTACATGTGGGTCTATCGCAGTAATGAAATGAGTCAACAGCCCGTGGTGATTTACGATTATCAACCGGGGCGAAGTCGAGAAAACTTGAAGTCATTTTTACACGGCTTTGAAGGTTACCTACAATGTGACGGCTACTCTGTTTATGATAATGTTGACGGCATTACACCAGTCGGTTGCTGGGCGCATGCCCGCCGTAAATATAATGACGCGTTAAAAGCAGAGAAGAAAAATAAAGGGCGAGCGCATAAAGCCATTAGCTTCATCAGCAAACTTTACCAACTTGAAAACCAAGCCAAGGCTAAAGGGTTATCAATAGAAGAACGTTATCAGCTACGACAAGAAAAAGCGCAACCCGTGCTTGATGATTTTAAAGAGTGGCTTGATAAAACGAA
>NZ_JAUYVJ010000081.1:0-611 GCF_030689115.1 Psychrobium sp. 1_MG-2023
ATGGTGTGCGATTCAGCGACTTCAAAGTCCAGTTCGCCCGCTAAGGTGATCACGCCATTCGCATCAATGCTAAATAAGTCTTTATTGTCACCAACTAATTCGTAGCTGACGTTATCGCCATCTGGGTCGGTCGCAAGAGCCGTAATGCCCACTGGCTGACCAATGGCGGCGTTCTCTGAAATCGTGTTATCAGCCGCATTAGTATCAGTCACCGGTCCGATTGGGTTATCCGTATCACCGTCACCTGGCGTGGTGCCATCCGCGTTTTCAACGTTGATCACAAAGTCAGCTTGTGACGTGGTGCCATCCGTAGAGGTTGCTTTGACTGTCACGGTGTGTGATTCAGCCGTCTCAAAATCAAGGTTGCCGGCTAGGGTAATAACGCCATTCGCATTGATAGCGAACAGGTCTTTATTGTCACCGACTAACTCGTAGCTGACGTTATCGCCATCCGGGTCCGTTGCTAGCGCGGTAATGCCCACTGGCTGGCCAATCACCGCGTTCTCTGAAATCGTGTTATCAGCGTTGTTACTGTCAGTCACCGGCCCGATTGGGTTATCGGTATCGCCTTCACCTGGCGTGGTGCCATCCGCGTTTTCAACCGCAATCAC
>NZ_JAUYVJ010000082.1:0-547 GCF_030689115.1 Psychrobium sp. 1_MG-2023
ACGTTGAAAACGCGGATGGCGCAACGCCAGGTGACGGCGATACCGATAACCCAATCGGACCGGTGACTGATACTAATACTGCGGATAACACCATCTCAGAGAATGCGGCGATTGGCCAGCCAGTGGGCATTACGGCACTGGCAACGGACCCGGATGGCGATAACGTCAGTTACGAGTTAGTCGGTGACAATAAAGACTTGTTCGCTATCGATGCAAATGGCGTTATTACCCTAGCCGGTAACCTTGATTTTGATACTGCTGAATCACACACCGTGACAGTCAAAGCAACCTCAACGGATGGCACCACAAGCGAAGCGAACTTCGTGATTGCGGTTGAAAACGCCGATGGCACCACGCCAGGTGAAGGCGATACGGATAACCCAATCGGGCCGGTGACTGATACTAATACTGCGGATAACACCATCTCAGAGAACGCAGCGATTGGTCAGCCAGTGGGTATTACCGCACTGGCGACGGACCCAGATGGCGATAACGTCAGCTACGAATTAGTTGGTGACAATAAAGACTTATTTAGCATTGATGCCAA
>NZ_JAUYVJ010000083.1:0-523 GCF_030689115.1 Psychrobium sp. 1_MG-2023
CTTGTATGGATAATAAACCCATCTTATTTACTAAATAAATCTAGTTTCCGGTAAAGTGAGACCCAGGCTTTAGCTGCAACTAAAGCCCTTCTTTGTCGTAGTTCGATTGAGCAAAGGCTCCTCTGTTGAGAGACCGATAACAAGAACGAACGCGACGAAGAACTCCAAGCATTACACTCGAATAGTCTATTGGGTCTCGAACCCGCATTATGCAAGTAAGGGTTAGCTTATTATGAAAGCACAAACAAATCAAAACATTAACATTGGTGTTGATACGGGAAAATATCAACTCGACATTTATATACGCCCATTAGATATCTATTTCACCGTTTCAAACGATGATGTAGGTATTAAAGAGGCAGTTAAAATCATCAAAAAACACAAACCTGAACGTATTGTTATTGAAGCAACAGGACGGCTAGAAATGCCATTTATTATTGCCTGTGCCAATGCCAATTTACCGTTCACAATAGCAAATCCTATTCATGTAAAACGCTTTGCAGGAGCCATTGGGCAGCGCGCT
>NZ_JAUYVJ010000009.1:0-135382 GCF_030689115.1 Psychrobium sp. 1_MG-2023
TAAATATGACATTTCTAAACATATGGCAATTTATTTGTAAGTATTGGTAAGTGTATACAAGGGGTATATATGAGCATACGACTCATAATCGTCAGGTCCCGTGTTCGAGTCACGGAGGGGCCACCATTTATAAACGGTTTCCCAGTTAGCAGTCACTCACCAAACAATTTGGTGCTACGTATGTGCTACATTTCATAATTAAGTTTACTTTTCTAAGTATAAAAATCAACCGACTACTCAACCTGAACGACAATATCGATATTTCTATCGCAACACCTTAACTCACTCATCACTTTTAACTTGCCTGCTTCGCCCATATAAAAGCTCATTAATTCTTATAGACACCAACTTTTATCCACCTCTTTATTATTCTTTCGTGTAGCAGCCGCTTTTTTCCTCGAAAGACTTACTCCACTCTTTCCACTTTGTTCGCCCGCTGGGGCATCACCTTGTTTTTCGTTTTCTTATACACTCCCTAAACTTTCTATTTATCTCGGGGTACTCAATATGTAATAACTCATAAATAGATTTAAGCCCTCATTCTGATTTTAAAAGGAATAGTTAACTTTCACATTAGTGAGTTCAGTATTATTGTGAATACACTTCTCAATATTTAGTATTCACCATAATAAAGCGATAGGGCATTTAACGTTAATATCTCTTAACGTCAACTCAAACTTCACGCAGCTAGTCCCTCTAGATTTTCACGCACCATATAAGACACAGCAAAGATAAATGAAAGGTCAAGCTAATCAGCTTCTACTCATTTCAATTAAAAATTGTTGTCCCTACCCCCCTATATTTTACTTTCCAGCTTTGCAATTATTGTCATCGTTGACTAGCAAGGCTATAGCACCAAAAATCACCTAGCTTTCAAACACATTAACTAAAAAACAAAGGAAGATAATATGCAAAACTTATTCGTGAAACCATCTCAGAAAGAAACTGGAAAAAAAGCTGGCTGGCCTAGCAAAACTGGGGAGCCATCAGGAAAGAAACGTGATAATAACCCCCCGAAGAAAGGTAATTAAGTCATGAACATTCAATGTTCCGAGTGCTATTGCTCTATATATTATGATAGTTCAGATAATAGCAGTGTTACAGGAGAGCTCTGTGAAAGTTGTACAAATAAGCAAGAACAGTGTCTTTACGATGATGATGATTATTAAGTGTAATAGTTAAAAATAAGCACAGATAGGTTAGTTACGTTTATTCGACCCTGTAACAGATTCTGTGTAACTACCTAATTTATATATAGTCTGCGATACGGTCTTCAAACTCAATGATAAAACGATTCAATGCCGGTTTCCAGTTTCTAATCGGCATTGTCCATTTCTTCGATGCCTGCATAATGGCCAAGTAGACAACTTTCTTAGCCGAATCATCATTTGGAAAGAGTTTACGGTTCTTGATAGCCTTTCTGATGACGCTATTTAATGACTCGATAGCATTGGTGGTATAAATCGCTTTTCTGATGTCCTGAGGGTAATTAAAGAGCGTGTTGAGATTAGCCCAATGTCGTTGCCAGGATGCTGAAATACTCGGGTATTTATCGTCCCATTTCTCGCCAAAACGCTCTAAATTGAGCAATGCTTCCTCTTCAGTCACTGACTGGTAAATCTTCTTTAAATCAGCAGCAACGGCCTTGTAGTCTTTGTATGGCACGAACTTCATTGAGTTCCTCACCATGTGTACGATACAAAGCTGGATTTGAGTATCCGGGAAGACGGTATTGATTGCATCAGGGAAGCCTTTTAGCCCGTCAATACAGGCGATAAGAATATCTTTTAGGCCGCGATTTTGAAGTTCGGTCAGCACGTTTAACCAAAATTTAGCCCCTTCGTTTTCAGCAATCCACATCCCTAGCAGCTCTTTATGACCTTCTAGGTTAACGCCAAGTGCTAAGAAAATAGCTTTGTTGATAACTTTATTGTTTTCCCTAACTTTGATCACTCGTCCATGGAAGTAAAGCGGGTTTGGTTCTTTTTAACTATTTCAGGCTCAAAACTGCTATTACGGTCACGCGGAGTCTCTAGTTCGAAAGCGCCATCTTCAGTTTGTACTTGCTTACGAGAGTACCCATTACGGCTATTGCCGGAAGATACCTTCTCATTCTTTTGATAACCCAAGTGATGATCGAGTTCAGCATTGAGTGCTGCCTCAACAGTGATTTTGGTTAGCATGGCTCTGAAATCATTTAAGTCTGCTTCAGATTTAATGCCTTTAGCGGCTTGCTTAGCAAATACTTCAAGTTCTTTTTTATTCATGTTCTACCTTCCATTGACCCACATAGGGTACTGATTGAAAGGCAGTTACACAAAATTATTTACAGGCTCGTTTATTCATAACTAACCTTTTTTTAGATGCGTTATTTTGCAGTCTTGCCAATACATCTTATAGTTATCATATGTCTCTTCTATAATTTCACCAATTTCAATTGCACTAATACCGGGAAGAGACTTAAACAATTCATTTAAGTGCTTATCAACCATTTTGTTTAAAGCAATCGCAATCATTGCAATCTCTTCTATTCCACGACTTTCGAATCCCAATATATTGACTAGGAATTTTTTTACAACATCTCGCCTTGGGTAAGATGCCCCTTTTCGCCAGTCATTAAGAAGTTCAGTTTTAGTTCGCTGTGTTGACGTAGCAGATGATTCACTTTTCTTATTAACTAAAGGAATATGCTTAGCTAACTCATACCAGCTTATTTCATTACCTTCTTTATAAGCCTTCGGGTTTAGTTTATATCTGAGGTTATTCAAAAATGATTCAAAAGGAGCACTTAAGACAAGCTCATTTCGTGTTGACTCATGCGTTAAGACTTTGGGCAATAGGTCTATGAAGAACCCTGTTTCTAATAAATCGTGCCTCTTAGACTCTTCTGGCGACGGGTAGTATGTACGGTAGTAGTTAATCAACCCAACTTCAAAGTGCGCCATCATCTCGAAGTAAAAGTCTAACTGCATTTTTAAGGCAGGAATGCTTAATGTTTTTAAATCGCCTATTGAAGGCTTTCTGTTAACCCTTTCTTTTGCATATTTTTTTAGTGAATGGATATCTTCCTTATTTAGTTTTGTGTGTTCAAACCAAAACTTGTACACCCATGATGCTTTATCAACATCACTTCTCAGTGTCTGCAACCCTTGCATTTCACGAGCTCCCTGATAAAGAAGATTTTCTTGTTCACACCGCTTTTCTAGAAAATTAATTAACAACTCCAAATCAAGATGATTTTTTGAGTTGAAGCCTTTAATCATCTGCCTCCACTCTGCATACCTAGCCCCATTTGATACATCTGAAATGGTGCTGCTGCTCAAGGACAGCTTAGGTATATGACAGCTGATTTTTGAAAAAAAGTTTATAAGTTTACTTTGCGTGTTCTTCCCAACACCTGTACCTGATAAGTTTCGGATTGATGTATCAGAAATACCTAACTTTATACCAGTAATTGAAACTAAGTGTTGGAGCATAATATACAAACTCCATTTAAACCCAACTTGATTCATTACTTCTTCAAGCGGTGGGAGAAACATGTTACTTGTCGATATATTAGTTAAAATCAACTTTTGTCCCTTAGCCAGCCCCTCACAGGTTTCTTTCAATTGATTTGATAGTGAGTTAGTCACCGTCTTCTCCATATTATCTAAACATTAATGAACGTGTTTATATCTCATAACTTATGTTTAATTTATTCTTGAAACGGTCTAACAAGGTGGCCAGTTTTACTTGACCACTTCAATACCATTGTAAAATAAAGATATTTGTCTGGTAAATAAGGTCCTGCCGTTTCCATCCAACAACCTTATTACAAACGCCTAAGCAATGAAGTATAGCGATTAAGCAGTTGCGACCTATTGCGAATATTTGTAATGCTCAACCCTTGGTGTATTTTTTCACCGATAGATATTGCACTTGATACGCCAGATTCAAACACAAACTTACTCGCAATTACGCTTCTGTTAGGAGATGATGACCGCCTATTATTCAACCAACGCTCTAAGAGGTCATCTGTAGGTGTATGCAATGTTAGCTTTTGTTTTGCTCTAGTAATAGCTACATAAAATAACCTTCTTTCCTCTTCTAAAGCGCCTGCTGTTTTTATTTCTTGCGGCCTAGCACTAGCCCCTCCCGGAAACTCTTTATCTATCAGTCCGGTGACAATGACATTATCCCACTCAAGACCTTTTGATGCATGAATCGTTGCTAATTCAATTACTGGCTCCCCGAGAGGTGCGCTAATAGGCTCAGACAATATGAGATTGACAAACTCTGTAGCTGAAATATCAACCGAACTTAGCAATTCAGCAATTTTATCAACACCTCTCGCT
This sequence comes from Psychrobium sp. 1_MG-2023, assembly GCF_030689115.1. Taxonomy (NCBI): domain Bacteria; kingdom Pseudomonadati; phylum Pseudomonadota; class Gammaproteobacteria; order Alteromonadales; family Shewanellaceae; genus Psychrobium; species Psychrobium sp. 1_MG-2023. Next base: position 4,335 of record NZ_JAUYVJ010000009.1, read on the forward strand.
CTATCGTTGAGAACTTGACGAACAGGGGAACCCTCATCAATAGCTTCAATTATTCCAAGCTTTATAAGACTCTTCAATAAGCTAGAGGCAGCTATATCTCCCCCTTCTAGTTGTTTCAAACTTGACAACAGTTCAGCTTGCTTATTTGGGTTTTGTGAACTTGTAGGAAGTTGCTTATTAAGTATCAACCAAAAGTCTTCAGGTGCCCTTATTATTTTCTGTCTTATTTTTTTACTTTCTCCTTTCTTCCACCTTAGGCCTGAGTTATTAAGAAAACTGCTCAGCAAGCTTGAAATTTTCTCATGGTTGGAAATAAATGAAATGCCTTTATATATAACCAGAATAAAGCACATAACAAGTAAATTGACTTCATACCTAGACAATATCGAATTCTTGGATGATGAAATATAAGGCTGTTTCAATAACTTCAAAGCCAATTCAATCTCTACTAATTGCGCTTTAGAGCGAGCAATGAATGCAGTTGAGCCTTGTGCTGAATTAACGGCTTGTATTGACTGCCTTACTAAGGTTATGGTTTCGTCGCATGAGATTACATCTATACTAGTATTAATATTACTAGGGTGACTAATACATAGACCTTCGGCCTTGTTCTTATTTTTCGCGATAAGAACATTAGCCATTAGAGAAACTTTGTGCCCAAACCTAAACGTACAAGAGAGCTGGTACCTTACCGGGTTATTGAAATCTCTAGAAAAAATTCCTGAGATAAAGTCGGGCTTGCTTCCTCTCCACTCATAAATGCATTGATTGACATCACCAACAGCCATTACTTGTGCGTTATTTTTTGCAAGCGCAACTAATAACCTATGCTGAATATAGTTAGCATCCTGATATTCATCAACAATAATATGAGAATACTGAGGGATATTAAGGGGATATTTTCTAAAAAAAACTGATGCGTCAATTAAAAGATCATCAAAGGTTCGTAGCTCTAGCTCTTCAAGTAAATCAATATATCTCTTATACCCTACCTTATTGGCCTGTAAAATTTCTTCAAATAATGGATCATTATCTAACTCTTCAGGAGTTATCGCATCAGAACGAAATTTAGAAATTTGACTTTCAAAGTCTTCAATCTCTTTATTGTCAACATACTCATCTCTAGTATCATGGCCTATATTGTAAGCCTCTCTAATTATTGATTGGTACTGAGGGGCCGTGGGTATCAACAATTTTTTATATGGCAGCAGCTTATTGTCTTGGGCCTGCTCTATAACTTGTTTTGCCAAAGCATGAAACGTCTTAACGTTTGTAACTCCCATACTGCTCTTTAACGTTACCTTTAATTTTTCTGTAAAACTTATTTGCGCAGCTTTGTTATACATTAAAACCAATATATTAGCTGGATTTACTCCATTATTAATGAGGCGTTGAACTCGCTTTATCATAGTTGTTGTCTTACCACTCCCTGGCACTGCTTGTACCAAAGCGTGTCCAGAAGAATGGTTAACTACTCTCAACTGCTCATGTGTTAGCTTTTTATGAGTCAATTGAAACCTCATAGTGCATGCATATTTTGGCTTCGTCATAACCAACTAAATGATCTTTAATTTTGCATGTTATTCGGTTCTTTGAATGGTATAAAAAGCTTTTACACCTAAAGCAGTTAGGGAAGTCGTTCTCAGGATCTTTGAGTTCAAGCATTGATTTAATCAATAGTCTTTCCATCTGCTCATCTATCACATCAGGCCAGCAAGTCCTTGTCTGTAACACTTCCTGCTTAATTTGAGATAAAGCGCATAACTCTTTAGATAAGCGCCCCGCAGGGCTTATTGACCACAAAGCTATTGCCCTGTTTTTTTCTGAACAACTCTCCCTGCATTCGTCTATGTTTCTATCTTTCACTTTGAAGTGGTGTAAGGTTATAATTGGACTGGATTGGTTATATATCCCATTTTTTATATACTCAATATCCTCTTCACTTTTCACATCAAATTCAATGATGGGTATGTTCTGTGCGACCTTATTTTCACTACATTGATGTGTTACAAATATCTCTATATAGCATTTTTGTTTAGGTAGGTTAGCACATGTTAATAATACATCAGGAACCAAGTTGGTATCAGCATCGCATCGCTCAAGCTGAGCTTTGTCAAAAAGCTTTGTCAGATCATACTCTGCGTCAACTATAGATATACACTCTAAACCTGATTTGTTTAAAATATCGGCTTTGTAGGAACGACAATTTATTCGTCGCGCAAGTAAAATGGGGAGGGGATGTTTATTATGTTTAGCTTGAATAAAGCGATTATAAAACGTGATCTTTGCTGCACTATGGAGATATGATTCAAATCCACAACCATTTTTACCATGGCGAAAGTGGTGCTTTCGTATTTCACCTAAAGCAGGCGTCAGCTCAATACCGCACCCGGGGCACTTAAAAGTTTCGTTCCGATTAGTGACCTCTGATATATGTACTAAGTTAGCACTGGCATTAAGTGCATACGCATATCTTATATCCTTATTATCCATTTTCCTCACTCTTTCCACATCCTGTGTCAAACGATTCTATAACAAGAGTAAATTTGTTCAAGCGTTTAGTGTTTTGATATTAGGTAAAACAGGCCTTATATCTATTCAATATTGATAAACTCATATCTACCTTAAAATATGCGGTTAAGTGACAAAGCCTTGCACTTCTTAAATTAACCATAGTGCATTTCTCTATTACAATTGGGGCAAAGAGCAATGGCATTTTCAACAGTATCGTCACCATCATCAGCTAACCTTACTATATGATGCACTTCTAGGTATGGCTTTCTATTTTTCCTGCGATAGAGTGGGTCATCCTGTTAATAGACATTAACGTTAACTCATCTCATTATGGTTCTATTCAGAGTAAAATGACTTAGTGAGCATGATCTACGAAGCCTATTTAACATCTAAGAGAGTGCCAATTAATCTGGTTATTTAACCTAAGTCAACTTAAAATAAGCAATCTATGTTACGCACTTTACTGTGATGCTTGCTAGGCAATTAATAAAAAGATATATCTGCAACGGACTCTGTTGAAATTCGTTTAAGCATTATTCTTCCAACAGATTTTCGGTTAGTATAATATTTTCCTGAAAGCTTAAGAGCCGATTTATCTTCAATGACATCAAATATTGTTGAACCAACATATGAACCCCATGCCGGGTTTTTTGGCGTAGAGTTATACACATAGTAAAGCTTCTTTTGATTGTGCTCTATCGTAGGTGTAGTTTCCAATGTCACCGACTTTACAGATTCGCCATGTAGGTCGATTTCAGTTATTAATAATGACTGTCTAATTAATGCTCGCACCTCAAATTTAGCATCTTCTTCAGTTGTTACATGGCCGACCCAAACCCCATTAAGGTCAGGGTATAAATTCTTGTTAAACATTCGAATACATGCCCATACTTTTCTTGAGAACCATGGGGATAGCAAAATGAACATAATTATAAGTGACGATATTGATGATATAGTTATTAACTTGAAAATACTCAAAGGTTCAAAGAGCCTTTGCAAAGTAAAGTAAGCTAATACACTAATAATTATAGATAAAATTACAACGTATCTTAATAAAAGATCAAATCTTATAATCCTAAACATCTATAATCCTATTGCAAAGCAGAAAAGCATGATAAGCAATTTTTACCACTGCTTTTGGCGTTTAGCAGAGCAATATATGCTTCTCGCAGACTTTCTCCTACCCCTGCTGAAAAAGTAATTCCATTTGAGTGCAAAGAGCTAATATCAGAAAATATTTTGGAAAAGTTACATTCGTTAGTAGTGCTCGCGACTACGCCGTCAGCCGCTCGAAAGACGATAGAAAATCCATTATCGATTAAGTAATCCGCAATCGCTAAGGTCACATTTTCTAAATCATGGCTAATCAACTGCAATTTATTTTCATCGTTATTTAGATAGCACGAGGTGATTTTACGACCTATGTCATCACCATCAATAGAAATATACTTCAAAATAAAAACCCTTAAACACGTTAGGGTCAGAATTATACATAAAATGAGGTAATATGTGTGATTATGTAAACATATACTTAAAAACTAACGATATTAATTAGTTTTACAGGTCATAAGGACCTAAGATAATCTATACCGTTTTGAATAGAGGCGTAATTCTAGATATTTTTACTTTAATTTTACTGAAAAACCACCATCAAGGAGGCGATAGACTATTGAACTTTAGGGTTATATTACAGCCCTAACATGATTCTTATTTTGATGTTGTCGTGCATTGAAAGGTTCATGTAACAATCTAATAAATAGAAGGTAACAAAAACCTTATCGGTCACAAAGTGCCCAGTAACTATCATTAACACATCAAACAATAGCTTAGCTTTAGATAATTAACTAAGCTGTGAGGCGTATTAGTGTCTATTGAAAGCTGGCAATTAATCTTTCTCAAAAGTAATAGTACCAGCGGTATTTTCTTTCTTATTCCAGCAACGATTTGTCCAAAATAAACCTGACATCCTCATCGTTTTAACGTCATCAACAATTACTCTGGCAGCACCATCATAAAAAGATGTATCTGTCTCAGTTTGGGTTTTGTTATGTCCTTCAAACATATAAGCTAACTCAAATTTATCGTCTTTTGTTCTTACGACCCGACAATAATCAGCGTAGGTTCGTCCAACGGTAGTATTTGCTTTCATTCGAATTCTAAAGAAGTCGGCTTCAATCTCAATCGGGAATGACACCTTTGTACCATCATTGTAATTTGACGATATTTCCCCCATCCAACGACCATTAAAGTCTGGGCATAAATTTTCTTTTAGCCAGTCGAAGTAGATCCACTTCCAAGCATACCTGCCAACCCCCCACACTAAGAATGCTAGTGACGTTACAGTGAATGACAGCGACCTAATCAACGGTTGATCAATGACATTAAAGTAAAAGAAAAAAAGCGAGACTGATGGAGTTACCACCAACCACAACCGCACTTTAGAGTTTAAGACTTCCCACATAAATCGTTTTCCTGGATTTTAAAATACTGATTAAACTTAGAATGTTTTTTGTTACTTAATAATACCAGCCTCTAGTAAACTTTTCCCATCCCAGTATCCATACCAGCGTGAAATACGACCCTGAATGATTACCACCATGGGGCGTTTCTGGAATTTACGGCGCCAGTCTTTTGTGTCAATCGAAGATGGAGAGGGGTGATCTTCAGCATGGGTATGCCAATCACCAATAAACGTTTTCGTTGTTCCTGATTCGTTCCAAGCTTTTGTGGCTAAAGTTTGATGTCTCTCACTTCGCCGGAAAAACCTATATCTTGAGCGCCTGTCGCCTCTGGAGGGTTCCGTCGCCTCAACAATGTTGATGTGCTCACCACGGTACTCGCCAATCAATATTCCCCCCGACTCAGCTTGTTTTAGTTTCAACTGCCGATGAGACTCTAGAGCTTGCAGCACTCCATTCTGAATCAAAATCATTATCTCAGTGCCTTGGACAGCTATCAATTCTGGCATATAGGACAATTTTTCATTGGTGACATGTTTTTTTCAGGATATTGCCTAGCTTTCGGCGAAATAGCTTTTTGTAAGAAATTCACCTCTCCTTCCTGCTCTTGCTTTAAAAGGCGCATAGCTAAAGCAGCAGCAATCATGCTTGCTTCCGGACCGAAAGGGAGGTGTGACTCGCCGCAAGTACGTTTGAATAATTGACTGGCTCCCTGTGCATGCTTTGTGCTAAACGATTGATATCTGTCTGTGCGGGGGCTACTGTTGTAATTAAACTGGCATGCATAGCAGGCCCCCTCTCCGGTGTAAATTAGCGCCTTAGCTTGGTGTCCGAAGCCGGAAACCCAGCTATGTATAATATTTGGTCTTGATGTCGCAACATTCCGTTCGTGATACCATTTTGTGAGCATTAATGAAAAGCCTTGTTCACCTGTCGCATCGACAATAAGATCCCACGGTTTGTCGATTTCTGTTCGAGTGAATTCACCTGCTGCCCTAGAGTTTGGAGCCAGACCTTGTTGCTGGAAGTAATGTGCCATGGCATCACTTTTCTTCTCATCCAGATAGATGGTTCCTAAAATGTGTCGACCAAGATTACCAGTTCTTAGAATATCTGCATCATAGAAGCATAGAACACCACGCCCGACACCAGCACCTGACTGGACTAAACTCTGGGATAGATACCCTCCAACAGTCCCGCAGCCAATCACGCAAATTCGCATATCTTGCAGCCCTTTGAACGTGGTGGTGTTTCGCTGATAGATATACTCCTTCGTGGCATCTTCCACTAAGAAACGAGTGAACTTCGACAAACAATGATGCTTGGTCAGCGTGGAGAATGTTTGTCTTAGATTAAGCTTTTTTCTCTTGGGAAGGTTAACACCTAACGCAACTTTTCCTGCACGCTCCAGCGTCAATTGTAGCCCGATATATGTTGTCTCATGACTCAGTAGGATAAAGAAGTGAGAACGATTCTTTGCTTCTTTCCGAAGCTTATCCACCAAATTAGCCGTTGCATTGTGATCAACTAGCCGCAACCAAGCTAGGAAACTTCCTAGCGTTGTGAGCGGCCAATCTGCATCAAACGGTATGTAGAAGGGCTGCTTCACACTAACACGGATAACTGGGCACAATTCAGATGGGTTGACAATCGATCCTCTTGGATAGAACCCTCTTTTGAGCGCCCAACTCAAAGCTTCAGAAACACTACCTGCAATCAAATATTCAGTAGCTATGCTTTCATCAAGCTGCTTCCTGTCAAAACTGTAGAGTTTGCTATCGGAGCCACTAGAATAAAGGTAACAGGCTTTATGAAAACACCAATAGCTAGTAAATTCTGCTGCGATATCCAAACGGCTGGTACCTTTAGCCCAGCCTTCAATGATCTGCTCAAGCTGCTCGATGCAAGCAGCGATTAACGCCCTGGGGTTGAGTGGGTCAATATTCTTTGTTGCCTCATCGAATAAACAGATTGTTTGATTGCCTTCCAAGTGAGGCAGGCGAACACCAGCTAATTCATCAGGCAAAGACAACAGTTTTGGCTTTGGCAACTTCAAAAGCGAAGGATCGCTAATAGGTAAATGAACTGTAAATTCACCTAAACTGGAAGCAAATACCCGTATGAACGCAGGCATAACCGGATATGAATCAAGAACGGGAGCGTATTTAAATCCGTGCGCTAATAGCTCGTCTGAAACTTGGTCCAGTGCACATGTCATCCAGCATCACCATTAGGCACAACTGGAGCGGGGTTCGTCTTGGCAGGCTTTGACATAATATCTGCCGTTACCCCGGTAACAACATGGATCATATCTTGCCGATTTGGCACCCGCTCACCCAAGGCTCGCCTGAAGCTGTCGACAGTCTCTTGTTTGTTACTGGCTTGCTTCAAAGCAAACGACAGCTCTTCAGCTAAAGCTTCAGCTGCCAAATAATGCTGATTTATCTCGGTGTCTGACATATTCGATTGCGGGTACAACTGTGGCTTTCTTTCGTCAGTAGGATTCGGAATACTATCAATCAATTGCTGCCCTAGCCGATTCGCGCAGAGCATCAATGCCTCACTTTCCTGCTCTTGTACAAATCTAATTCCACGCTCTACAGTGATGTCATTAAAGGATTTCACTGCACAAGCCATCAGAGCGATTGATGAAGGACCACCGCTTGGAAACCTATAGTCTCTCCACGCTTTCAAGTGTCTACAAACATTACGAAGTATCTCACCGTGCATATTAATGTTGCTTTTAAACCACTCGCTGATCGTGGCAGGGTCGCTAACAACCCAGTTTTCACTATCTCGAACAGCCAGATATACATCATCTCTTGCAAGAAGTGCACGTGAATCTGTCAGCCAGTTATTTATTGTTTTAGCGTCCATTGATGCTAACATGGCAGTGTGTCTCTCCAAGGGAATCGCATAAAGTGGAATGTCGATGTGGATTAAATCGCTGACGATTAAGCGGGCACATGTATTTTTCGGCTTAAACTTCCAGCCCATATCTTCAGCGAGCTCAATGAGTGTGTTATCAACAATGAAGAAAAATAAATCTTTTGACACGATCGGGCTATCGCGGAAGATATCTAGCGGAAGATAGACACCGTCATCCAAATCTATTTGCTGTGGTGGCTTATGGCAAGGAAGGTTTAGAGTTTTATAAACAAAACTGCCTTGGCTGTTAAATTTCGGCTTAAGATGGACTAAAGTAGCCTTTTGAGCAGGGTTAAGTTGTCGCAACCGCTCTGCGAAAGGGAGTTGACTGGCTTTCTCAGATAGCTGCCATTTACCATGCATATCCTGCTCAAACGCATTATTCAAAGTCCGAAAGGTATTGCGAACTGCTTCCCTTACAATTCGCCGGTATTCTTTCAGCTCTTTTATTTGGTACGGCGTAGGTGTGATCAGTGGAAGAAAGCTCTCTGTAGTTTTACTGAGAAGCGGTGTAGCGTTGTATTTCATTATGTTGAAACTCCCTTATTCGTTAGCTGCCCACCTATCTGGATCAGAATGGCAAAGATCACAAACCGTTACCGGAATGGTTTTAAATTTAATATTTATTTTTCTGGGAAGGTGATACTCATATCCTATATCAATAGAACTGGGGATATATCGATTAAATTTCAACCCATTGTGGATTTAATTTTTGTTAATATTGGTTAATCGGCTTTTTGTTGTGAGCGTCGATTTAGAGTTGTTTAAAAAGAATTTTATGTTGTTTTATGGAGCCCACAGGCTTTAGCCGGTTGCGGACTCATATAAAATGCGTTGCTTTTATTGTCCGCTCTTTCTTAAGAATGAACTTAAACTACTGAACTGGTCTATGACTGCTTATGTCTATTGCAGTTATTTGTGTATTAATTATTAACTTACCCTGACAATTTTTGATGTGTTACCAATATTATCACTGAAAATAAAACTATATACATATCAATACTTAAGAACGTTTTAACTAATCATTTCGTCTTATTGCACAGTTTGCTACACTGCTTGTTACACACGTGAATGGTCACTAACTATGAATTTCTTTAACATCAGTAATCAAGAATTTACGAAGCTGACTTATCGACCAACTTCCATATATTAAATATTCCTACGTTTACTTTAATTCCCCCTACGAAACTATCCCCTTTTATTTTCACGTATCATACAACACACAGCAATAATAACTCAGAATCGAGCTAGCCAGTTGATACGACCTCTATGCAGAAAAACAGCGGCACTAAAAGTGAAAATTAAGGGGGCGCAGCCAAAACAACAGCATTTTTTATCACCTAAACTAGCTCCACCAATCAACTTACCGCACAAACATCTAAGAATATTTCCTAGCTAAGTAGGAAACTTACCAATAGAACTCTAATCATTTTTTAGATTAAATAACATCAAGATATTTTAGTTTATTATGACCTAAAGCGAGTAAGACTAGTATGGAACCATTAGTCAAAGCTTAGTAGGAAAATACAAAGGGACTCTTGATGAAAGCCTCTCTCCCAGAGCAACAGTCACTAAATAATTTAACAAACGAGCCAATGTTAATTAAACAAATTATAGGCCCAATTATTTTAAGGTTTAAACATTTTGGAAATGAGACTTACTCTATTTCTTGGGTCAGTAAATTAACTCAAGTGACAACCACATTAAGCAAAGTAAATGGCAGTCAATACACAATTCATCGAGCATGGAAACAAAAGAAGCATGTCCATGAGCCACTCATCGAAGAGTTTGACACACTCAAAAGAGCACTTTCATACTTCCTTGTAAATACTGATACTTATAAAGTTGCCAAAAGTGTTGTCAAAGACGCAAAAGAACAGGTTGTCGACTGGATAGCTCAAATTGAAGAGACTCCCGTTACTTCATACCCTAAAACAAGTAAAGCTCAGAGCCGAATTGGGTTTCCTGTATTAGTCGGTGAGCATCAAGAGCGAGAGGGAATAGTATTAAAAATGCTGCCACCTGAAAAGCCAGGAAGAAGCCCTTTAATTGAATTGAGGTTAACTAGCGGCTCACGGTCGGGTAAAATTATTCGTATACCAACAAACAAAGTATGGATTGAGTAACAAGCATTTAATTTTATCTGGTATATTAGCCACAACTAAAACTACAAGGAAAGTAGGTTAATGAAGATAGCTTTACTTGATGACCATAAACTCGTACGAGATGGTTTTAAAAAACTTATCGAGCTTATCGATGACTGGGAAGTTGTTGCTGAAGTCGATTGTTACGACAGCGCACAAATGGTTATGAAAGGTCTCGATGTAGATATTTTTGTTATTGATATCTCATTAGGTAGCAAAAGTGGCATTGAGTTCGTACGCTTCATCAGCAAAGCATACCCAACAGTCAAACCCCTCGTCGTCAGTATGTATGATAGCAACCCTTACGTTCAAGACGCTCTGGACGCTGGTGCATGGGGTTACGTGTCTAAACGTTCGGCCTCTGATGAGTTACTAGACGCTATCAATGAACTCATCAAAAATAAACGTTATTTAAGCCAAGACATCATTGAAAAACTTCACTATCAACCACCGCAAACAGATAAAAAAATATCTCTGCTCACCGCAAGAGAGCTAGAAGCTTTTCCATTATTTTCTAAAGGGTTTAGCGCAAAAGAAGTTGCTTCAAGTCTTAATATCATGCCCAAAACGGCTCATGTTCATCGATCTAATATATACAAGAAATTAAATGTAAAAAATCAGTTCGAACTATTAAAGATTGCTTTAAACGAGGGCCACATACGATTACATGAACTTACATAATATCACTACCCTATCGCCAAAAAGAATTGATAGTCAAGCCTGTGCCATTGAGTGTGGTAAGCAACTTTCTGTAGCGGTCATTTGTATTTTATTGTCCGTTCTATTCTTTGATCTTAGCATGTTTATGGAAATAATTCCCGGGCAAGCAAATTGGTATTTAAATGCTGGCTGGCATCTAATCATATTCCTACTGTTACCTTATAGGTTTTGGATAACGTTATGGGTGGCACTACGACTCTATACGGCCTACATCATCTCCCGAAACACTGGTGTATTTGACTTCGAATTGTTTTATGGGCTAGAGCGACAATTCTTTATTTTCCTTTCTATGTTTGCTTATAGGTACTTTTGCGGAGTCCCCTCTCTGACCAGCGTGAAGGGCGTCGTATGCCTATTTGGCTTAGCAGCCTTTATTGATATATTTAACTGGTTGTTATTCATTGAGGCGTTTGAGTTCGAGCATAACATCACAGGGGATGAGTGGCTTATCCATCAATTGAGCATGGCCTTGGGGGATTTCATTGGTCAATTATTGATTATCCCACCCATATTACTAATCCATTGGTTCATTAAAAATACACAGCGGATAAATAAGACTGACACTATTCGAGGGTTAACCGCTTTAATAAGCATCTCAGCTGTTAGCCTCTTCGTCTTTTGGCAACGACCTGACACTTACTATTTGGTTAGATTATTAGCTTTTATTCCCGTTGCTTGGATGGCTTACCGCTTTGGTTGGCTCGGTGGTGTATCAGCAATGATAACAGCAAACACCTTAATCACTATTGAAGTCGCTATTACAGGCGTTCCTCAAAATACCATAGAGAGCCAAGTATATGTCATCACAGTTTCATTGACTGCATTGATCTTGGGTGCCGCTGTGACAGAACTAAGAGAAGCCAACGCTGCACTATTGTTAAACAATAATAAACTCCAACATTCTCTTAATAAAAACAGCCAACTCGCTGCCAGAATTGTGGACGTACAAGAGACCGAGCGAAAATACCTTTCTCAAGAACTTCATGATGAAGTCGGTCAAAGCATAACGGCTTTAAAGCTAGAGCTGAAAGTTATTCAACATATGCTATTAGAAAAAGCGCCAGATGCTATGTTGAAAGGGCTTAATGACAATGCTAATGCAATTTATGAGTCGGTATATCAATTAATGCACTGGCTTAGACCACGCGTACTGGATGACTTAGGGCTAGAAGAAACGTTAACTGGCTCAACGTTTAAACAAAATCTAAGCAAGGCAAACATTGAGTATGTTGCCTCTGTCGATAAAGGCATCAATAAACTCCCTGACGCATTTCAAATTGCAATATATCGAATATGCCAAGAAGCGATAACAAACTCGCTCAAGCACAGTAATGCCACAACATTTCATTTGTCAGTTGAAATCAATGAAGCTAGCGTCAATGTATCCCTGCGGGATAATGGCTCGACTAAAATTAACGAGGCCTCACCTAATGAGTATAAGTCATCCTCTGCAGAAAAAGTTATCGGTAAATCTGGCTTTGGACTACAAGGTATTGAAGAACGAGTTCAATCGTTAAAAGGAGAGATAGTTATCCTAACTGAGCATGGGTATAAAATTAATATTAAGCTTCCTCTGAATTACTTATAGTTGTGCAGAACACTGCTCTTCCTTTCAAGCTACTCCATTTTAAATAGTTAACCAATTTAAAATGGAGTAGCTTGAAAGGAAGCAAAAGTAATCGCACATTAGTGATTAATTTTTCATTCTGGTATTCTCTTCATCAATACATTGTCACTAAATCAGAAAGCAGCTCAGCAAGGCACACTTTAAGACCAACACGCCCCGAATGACAACTAACCCTTTATTTTAAAGGCTTTTTATGACATCCTCGATTAGAGAATCGTCGGGATTTTCAATGTTCACAAGGATGCGGCATGTTAGTTAGTTGGCAAAGAGTGTTTCAATCGTACGACTCCCACAGGGAGGAATGTCATGTCTAAGTGGCTAGTTTCAATCATTGCATTCACCATCATTTGCATTACGTTACTCTTCATTAATGATGAACAAAGCTCAGAAAAGACGACCAATGTTAGTGTGCAGCCCTTAGTGGTAACGAGTGAAACACTTCCCAAGATTGCTATTCAGGAGGTTGTAAAAAAATCAGCAGACGCAAAAATAATTGACAATCGCAGACCCCTTGAGATTGTTGAAGGTCAAGAGGAACACTACATTGTCGAATGTGAACCTGAACTTTTGCCTGAACTTTTACCTGAAACAAAGCAAGAAGAGCAAATACGTCAATCGTATGTACAGTCTTTGAGCAGCTCGTCACTGCCATCGAAACAGCTCGCCTATGCCTTATTCTCAGTTCCACCAGATGATAAATCACGACTCGATCTGTTGTCATCGTTTAATGGTCGCTTCCCACACAATAGCATTGTACTCATGGAGATGATCAATTTATGCACAGCTTCGTTAACACATCCTGCTTGCAACCAAACTTTACTTGAAAATGCGACTGATATTGACGGTAACAATGGTGCGCTATGGTATCAAATCGCTAATTATCATGCGGCAAGCGGAAATGAGTTGGCGACGTTAAATGCAATGCGTGAAGTCACAAAGTCAACTCACTTCAATGAACGCTTCTTTAGCGATATCGAAGTATATATGCAGGCACTAAAAGGAAGCGGAGTTGGAAACCACATCAGTAATCGAAGTACGGCAATCGGGATCAATGCGGCGAAGCCCATGAACGTTTCAGCTATTGTAAAATTTTGTCGTCAGAAAGAGAGTTACGATGATATAACAGCTAACCTTTGCTTAGAATTAGGTCAACTATTAGAAGTGCAAGCGAAAACATTATTCAACTCACACATCGGCATTGCCTTACAAGATTTTGTTCATTTGGCCGAACACAATGAAGATGCACTTAAGGACAATAAGCATAAAAAGGATAAGCTCCGCAAGGAGGCATTCACCAAGCAGTTTAACAAAGCGATGACATTGACCTGGCTTGATGAAAACCTTTACTGGTACTTGGTCAAGGTCCGTGAACGTTTCGGTGAAAAAGAAGCTGCAAATTTATTAGTCAAGGAAGCAATATCACGTTCACAAAGAGAAGATTATGACCCTTGCCCTACCACAAATCGCTAGAGTGAGTTGTTAAGGGTGATCAATGGTACTGGGCTATCGGGGCTGTAGCTCCGACTTTTAGTATAATACCTAACCTAAATGACTAGGTAAGCTAGATACATTTTAAACATCTACTAATCCTAGTTTCAATTTTTACGCCATTGCCTTTTGGACTAAAAGCATATCAGATTTTTTATAAGCGACTCGATTTCTACCATTATTTTTAGCAATATAAAGCTGCTGATCAGCATGCTGATATAAACTTTCAATTGATGCGTGCTTTTGGCATAGCTCAGAGATACCAATGCTGATGGTAATATCCATTGAAAGCCCATCTTTAATAAAGCTCTTAGTCTCAATAGCATTACGAATATTTTCTGCAATATTAGCAGCTTCATCCAATGAGGTGCGATTGAGTAAAATAGTAAACTCCTCTCCACCAATTCGAGCAAACACATCACTTTCACGTAAGGTTTTACCGATACTGTTCGCTAATTCTTTTAAGATAAAGTCCCCTGCCTGATGCCCATAGTTATCGTTAATGCTTTTGAAAAAATCGATATCAAGCATTAAAAGCGAGACGCTCGTTTTCTCTCTGGTGGCCAGAGCAATTAACTTTTGAGATACTTCAAAAAAATAACGCCGATTGTGTACATTGGTTAGGTTATCAATCGTCGATAAGTGATGTAGCTCCTCAACACTTCTTTTTAACTCATCATGTGCTTGAATACTCGACAAGCGGCTATCATGTATCGCTTTAGACAGTAAAATCGTCGCTGGGATGTAAATAATAGCTAAAACCACTAAGCCAGTATGTTGATGCTGACCGTAATAAATCATAATGACAATTTGCGGTATGATCATGCAAAAGAAAAAGGTCAAATAAGCCCTATACAGCGATGACATCGATAAAGCTGCTGCTGTGATAATCCCTATGCTCATCACAAAACTGACTAATTCAAAAGGCTGTGGGGCATATATAATGGATAGTACTGATGATGCATTCCACATGAACGCTTGAAATACATTAGAAGCAATAAAATACTTCTCATTCCGTGTGAGATTATTTTGATCTTGTTGCGCTAAATAATAGGTAAACGATTTTGCATTATGTAAACGATACGCCGCTAACAGCACCTGAAAAGCCAACCAAATAGTTAAGTATGCCAATGGTACGAATGGCATGAATATCCAAAAATAGGCATATGACACGATCAGCATTGCCACCATCGCTCTGGGGGTTTGGTTAACTAAGCTTTCTATAAGTTTAGGATGAACAGATGACATAATACTTCTTAGCGTTCTTTATTTTTTAAATACTTCATTAAACTTTCAACTAAACCATTAAGGCAACGAAAGATTAATATTCAAATAACGGGCAACTTGGAATGAGTCAATGAAGTTGCTCTAGGTTATATAAGGTTTAAATACGTTGCTCTCCCATAAAAGAGCGATGGCTAAACTTACTGACTATTTTGAACGATCAAAGGGCATTTTTCTATGCGACTTCAGTGTCGATTTGGGCCCGATTTAAAACACAGGTTCAGCTGAACCCTGACAATAAAAACAAAATCCGAGTGGCATGAAGCACTCATCTGTATGATTACGATATACCTATACAATTAAATCAAAAAAATCACTTTCTCAATCAAAAGAATAATTAAATATTCAGCTAAGTGTGCAATCTTTTTATAAGCTTAATATAAGTAATAATCTAATTAGTGAGTGATTTAATGACAATAAAAATGAGGCCAGTGAGACTAAAGACCCTAATCATTAGCTATTCCATAGTTTTATTAGCATATGAAGCTTCTGTTGGAGCGATTACTCCGCCAAAAGAAATTATTGAAGTATTAACAGAATTCACAATGCTCATTGCTAGCCTAGTGATTATGTTTTATATCGATCGGTTAAAAGAATCACGCAGTGTCTTTTGGATTATGAATATTGGTGCCTCGCTGCTTTACCTCGGCCTTTTTTTTGATTTTTTTGAGGAGTTTTTTATTCAGCCAAATATCTTAGATAATTCTTATGAAGATATTATTCAAACAGCTGGTTTTTTGATTATTTGTCTTGGAATACAGCGCTGGATTAGCTTACATTGCAATTTAGTCGCGCAATTACATAAAACAGCTTCAACAGACCATATGACAGGACTGCTAAACCGGCGGGCATTTTATCAGCACGTTGAAAGCGACTCACCATTAACACCTATTCATAGTTCTTTTCTTCTGATTGACATTGACCACTTTAAATCTATTAATGATCAATACGGACATGCTTTTGGCGATATTGTTATCAGCAAGGTCGCCACCATTATTCGTTCTAATATCGGTGATAATCAGCTAGCAGTTCGATGGGGTGGTGAAGAGTTTTTAATCTATTTCAAGCAATGCGACGGCTCACAAGCGAGCATTATTGCAGAATCACTTCGAAGCACTATTGAGAAAGCAACCTTTACAGATCATACCAATAGTGTGAGCTGTACTGTCAGCATTGGCTTGTACACCACTCAAGAGCAAGTCAGCTACGATCACGGTATCGATCGAGCAGATATAGCACTATATCAAGCAAAGCATAATGGACGTAACAATGTCACTGTTTTTAAGACGGACGAAGTGCTAGATCCTCATTAACGGCCTTTTTTCTTGCGTAACATAGCCAATACCCTAAGTTGTGCAATCGCATTCGTTAGTTCTGCGAGCGCTGCTGCATAGTCCATACTAGCACTCCCTTTAGGGTTCTCTCGAAGATAAGTTTCTGCCGCTTTTTTCGCGGCTAATGCCGCCTCTTGATCTAAGTCCTTGCCTCTAATAGCCACATCAGCAAGGATATTAACGGTGCGAGGCTGAACCTCAATAATACCGCCAGACACATAAATCACTTGCTGGTCGCCTTTTGCCGTTTCTAAACTTACAAAGCCAGGTTCAATAGCGGTTAATAAAGGAACATGCCCTGGGTATATTCCCATTTCTCCTAATGACCCGCTCACTTGAAGTGATTTAACATCTCCTGAAAATATAGCCTCTTGAGCATTCACCACCGCTAAGTGGAGTACTTTTTCTGTCATTATCACGTCCCTTCAATCTTTAGTTATATTACTTTCAATAGGATATAAGCTAGCGCTAAAAAAAAACGTTCGCGTATTAAACATAGGTATATACTTAACAATGAAGCGCTCGTTTTTCAAGCACTTTACATTCTGTCAGAGTAATGTAATTTCGAAGAAAAATTAAGCAGGGTTTTAGCAACGTAGAGAAGTATTTACCATGACTGATAACCTCAAAGAGTCTCACCCAATACAGCATGCGATGGCACAGCTAGTTACTGGCTTACATGAACGTCCAGATAAAGAGTACATGCGCCGTAAACTTATAGCCGTTGAAAGAAAGGTTCACCAACAATTACGAGACCTATCTCGTGACGATCTTGAAGAGTATGAGATCTTTTAATTAAATAAAATACAGGTGAGTGTCGCAAATGGATTGTAACAAGACCCCTTTTTATTCATCACATTTATTGCGGTGTAAGCGATTACACCGCAATAAATCCCTTACGCTTCGAAATAAACACATGATAAAAATATTATCCTGCTCATTAATTTGTTGCTTTATTCTATTCTTTAACCAGCAAGCTTTCGGTGAAACTAAACTAGTTAAAGCAGAACCAAAGCAATTTCATGTGATGATATTTTCCCCTTCAACGCAAGATAATAAATTTTGGCGTAACGTTATTTCTTTCGCGCAAGCAGCCGCTGATGACTTGCATATTCAACTTAGTATTAATTACAGCGATATTATTAACCGCAAGCTATACCTACAGCGAGTTGAACAAGCACTGGCCGTTCCAGAAGAGCAGCGCCCTGACGCAATCATTGCTGTCTCTTATCGCAAAGTCACCAAGAAAATTTTGTCGTTATCTCATTATTACAACGTGCCAGTGATTATGGTCAACAACTCACTTCCCGAAGAGGATAGCTCTTTTATAGGACCTCCTCGCAGCCGCTATAAGACTTACTTGGGGCATATTACTCCTAACGAACAAAACTCGGGCTATTTATTAGCTAACTATTTAATCAAGCAGGCTTCACTGTCCTCACCAGAGCAACGGGTCACAGTCGCTGGGATCGGTGGCTCAAGAGAAGCTCCTGAGTCGCTAAGCCGCTATAATGGTTTAATGATGGCAGTTAGCGAAAACAATTCGAGCCTGACTCAAATGGTGTTTTCTAACTGGGAAGGAGATATTGCTTATAAACAAGCCTCTTCTTTACTCAGACGTTATGACCCCCTCCATATCATATGGTGTGCCAGTGATTTGCTGGCTATTAACACCCAAAAAGCAATTAATGAGCATAGCCGTACCGTTATCACAGGGGGGATCGATTGGACAAAAGCAGGCGTACAAGCTGTTTTAGATGGTGAGCTATCCGCCAGTGTCGGAGGGCATTTCGCTAATACAGGGTTCGCCGTTATCTTATTGCACGATTATTTACACGGTAAAGATTTTGCTGATGTTATGCCATTAATGCTAATTACAGAAAGTAAGCTATTGACTCAAGACAATGCAAAGCAATATGCGAAGCATCTGCTAGCACAAGACTGGTCATCGATTGATTTTAAGTCGTATTCTAGGGTTTATAAGCCAGAAAATACCAGCTATGACTTTTCAATAAACTATCTATTTTCGTTATTAGAAAAAGAACAAAAGTTACCTCACAACAAAAAGAAACAGAGCCATTATACTTATACTCACCTCTCAAAAATCACTCAACATTAACAATAAAAACATTAGAAAAAACTACTAAACAGCTCACGAGACCCGCTTAGACACAGCTTATTCCAAATAAACCTACCATATAACCAAACCAAAATTCATTAATCGTAATCGAACATTGCGAATAAGAATAATTACGGTTAGCATGGATGCGAAGACATAATATGACACGGGTCTTTTAACAGACTTGCTGACTCCTACTTAAAAGGAATTACTATGCTCAATAATCTCAGGTTAAGAACAAAAATAGCACTCTCATTTGCGTTGGTTATGTTAATTTTAACCTGCGCTTCAGTTGCAGGTTTTATCGGGCTAAAAAACTCTGAGCAAGGGTTTATAGACTATCGAGGGTTAGCACGGGATAGTAATCTGGCCAGTGAGCTTCAAGCCAATATCTCAACGTTAAGAGTTGGCAATAAAGAATATATTGTCTCTTCAAACCCAAGCTGGATAAACCAGTTTGAGCGTCATACTCAACAAACTAATCAATTGCTCGAGAAAGCCAAGGTTGAAATACAGAAACCACAGCGCGCGCAATTAGTTTTAACCATTTCAGCACACCTTGATGAATATAAAACAACGTTTAGCAATGTCGCTCTCCTAAGTAAACAAAGAGAACAGGTAAGGGTCGAGCAGCTCGACCCCAATGGACGCAGTATGCGTAAAGCAATGACCGAAGTTATTGCATCAGCCTTCAGTGACAAAGATACAACCGCATCCTATTACGCCGCCCAAGTGCAAGAAAGCTTATTATTGGGCCGTCTTTATGTGAGTAAGTACCTCAACAGTGGATTAATCAGCGATTATGAGTTTGCCTTGTCTCAACTACATGAGCTCAAAGATACTCACTTTAATAAACTACAGCAAAACATTGAAAACCCGACTCGAATTGAGTTACTAGCAAGCTTTGAGCAGAGCCGTATCGCGTATATGCAAGCATTAAAGTCAGTGTTCGAATTGACTCAGCAACGCCATCAATATGTTGAAGAGCACTTAAATCGAATTGGTGGTTTATTGACTCAAGAAATTGAACACCTTAAACAGTCAATCATTGCAGATCAGGATACATTAGGCCCAGAATTACAAAGAAGTAATGACATGAGTGTGACTTGGGTTGCGCTATTTACTATTGGTGCAGTTACTTTAGGCGCGTTAATCGCCTACACAATAGGCCGTACAATTACCAAACCCATCCTTCAAGCAGTTTCAGCAGCGCAGCAATTGGCAAAAGGCGATTTAATGAGTGATATTCCTCGCGCTGGGCGTAATGAAGCAGGACAACTACTGGATGCTCAGCGCAATACTGCCGCGAGCCTCAAAGTGATTATCGGTGAAATTACCGATGTAAGTAATGAAATGAATGACTCAGCTAACCGCCTATCAGTGGTGAGTGAACAAGCCAGCCAAGGCGCCGCACAGCAACAATCAGAAACAGATCAAGTGGCGACAGCAATGACAGAGATGGTGGCCTCAGTACAGGAAGTATCAAGCAATGCCATGATGGCCTCTGATATTTCTAGTAAAGCAGATCAAGACGTTACCAAGGGCTATCAATTAGTTGTTGAAACACAAGACAGCATTAGCCAGCTTGCTTCAAACATCCAAGATACGTCACTGAAATTAAATCTTGTCGAACGTGAAAGTAAGAATATTGGTCATATTATGGATGTGATAAAAAACATTGCAGAACAGACCAATTTATTAGCCCTTAATGCGGCGATCGAAGCTGCGCGAGCAGGCGAACACGGACGAGGCTTTGCTGTAGTAGCAGATGAAGTACGTACACTCGCACAAAAAACACAAAACTCAATTCAAGAGATCCAAACACTTATTGAGCGTCTACAAACGGGGACTAATGAGGCCGTATCAGCGATGGCTAAAGGAATTGAAGACACTGAAGAGAGTGTTGGAAAAATAAATTTAACCGGGCAGGTGCTTGATGATATTCGTAAGGCAGTCACTGCAATCAATGATATGAACATGCAAATAGCAACTGCCGTTGAAGAGCAAAGCACCGTTGCAGAAAGTATTAACGAAAATATTTTAAATGTCAGAACGGTCTGTGATGAAAGCACACAAACAACAGGTGAAACCGCCGATTCAAGTGCTCAACTGCTCGTTATCTCTGACAAGCTACAAACCATGGTGACTCAGTTTAAAATTGCATAACTCGGTGAAGGTTTGGTTGTATCGTCATTCAACAGAACAATCAAACCTTCACTACCGATTGTGGCTAGAGTTTTTCACTGCCTAGGCTATAGTAGATCGACTGACTCAATCGTTATGACCGAACTATTTAATGCTTTTAGACCCGACAACATGCCACAAAGCCCGTTTATCTCGCGATCCACGATTCGATGGACGATTTTTCACTGCCGTTAAAACCACCGGGATCTATTGCCGGAGTATTTGTCCAGCTTCACCCCCTAAAGAATGCAATGTCACTTATTACGCTAGTGCAACAGAAGCAGCCAATGCAGGCTTTAGACCCTGCTTACGCTGTCGTCCAGACAGTGCGCCAGATTCACCAGCATGGCAAGGGGTAAATACAACATTAAACCGAGCAATAAGGCTCATCAACCAAGGGGCATTGCAGCAAAACTCATTACCTGAATTGGCTCTAAGGCTTGGCATTGGCGATAGATATCTCCGTCAATTGTTTAAACAGCACTTAGGTATGTCTCCAAAAGCTTACGCCTTATATCAACAATGTTTATTCGCCAAACAGTTGTTGCACCAAAGCAGTTTATCTATTACAGATATTGCCCTAGCCAGCGGTTTTAATAGTGTCCGTCGATTTAACGACTGTTTTAAAGCACAACTCGCGTTAACCCCATCTCAAGTACGAAAGTCGACTCAGCAGACAACGTCAACGATTGAGCTCATCGTGCCCTATCGTCCACCTTATCATTGGCCATTGTTACGTGATTTATTAAGTAGTAGAGCCATTAATGGCCTTGAATGGTGCAATGAAAATAGTTACGGCCGCAGTTTTAGCTGGCTTGAGAGTACTGGGAAGTTTACCGCTTTTCATCAGAATGAGAATCACAGCTTCCGCCTTGAAATTGAACTTGATGAGCTTAGCCAGTTGCAGCCAATCATTTATAATATTAAACGTCTACTTGATCTCGATGCCGACACACAAGCTATCGAACATGACCTAGGCAGTGTCATCAATAACGCATTTGAATTAAAACAAGGGCTACGCTTGCCAGGTATTTGGAATATGTTTGAAGCGGGCATTCGGGCAATTTTGGGCCAACAAATATCGGTCACCGCAGCGCGGAACTTGGTCACTACACTAGTCCATGAATTAGGCACCCCTCAGGGAGATAAGATAGTGTTCCCTACTCCTCAAGCCATCGCTGACAACGAGTTAGTGTTCTTGAGAATACCCAATTCACGTAAACAAACGTTACGAAATTTAGCCCAACATTACCTTGATTCAAACGAGCCTGATGAGCCACAAGCCTGGCTTAAATTAAAAGGAATTGGCCCATGGACCGTTGATTACGCTAAGATGCGTGGACTCAGTGACCCTGATGTTTACCTTGGTGGTGACTTAGGTGTCAAAAAAGCCGTAGCACAGACAGAGAAAACTTTCGATCCGCAGTTAGCCTCCCCTTGGCAAAGCTATCTAACGTTTCAATTATGGAGTCAATTATAATGTTTACAGACTACTTCGATAGCCCGTTAGGGTTAATGGAAATTAAAGCATCGTCACAGGGTATCACTCAAGTCATTTTTTGTGGCGAGCAATCGAGCCAAGTCAATGAAGCACAAAGCATCACAAATGAGCTAACCAAGCGTTGTAAGCTGCAATTGGCTGAATACTTCACTAAACAACGACAAACGTTTGATTTGCCATTAGCCCCACAGGGGACGCCATTTCAACAACAAATTTGGCATTGTTTAAGCCAAATCCCATTTGGGCAAACCTTATCTTATGGCCAAATCGCTCAACAAATTAATAACCCTAAGTCAGTCAGGGCGGTGGGTGGCGCCAATGGCCGTAACCCAATCACTATCATCGTACCCTGCCATCGTGTCATTGGCGCTAATGGCTCATTAACAGGATATGCCGGAGGCACTGAACGCAAGTTATGGTTATTAGAACATGAAGGCATAGTCATAATACCATCAGACAATAATAACCAGCGGTCACTTAAGCAGGTCATTAAGACAAGGCAAGAAAAGACACAATTTCTTAGCTAACCTATAACGACTATTTCAATTTACCATTAGCATCTATTGCAAGGTTGTAAGTGGCCATTCACTCTTATCTGCGGTAACTTTACCTTGCTTATTATGATACATTCGTTCATCAGCAAGAGTTAAACAAGCGGAAGTGCTGTCTGTCTCTATGCTGTCAGCAATACCATAGCTCACTCCTGCAAATGGCCATGTTTGTTGAAGCTCTCCTTCGCATTGCTCAATCCATAGTTTTGTTTGACAAATTAAACGACGCAAGTCCTTTTTTGTCACCGTATTAAATAGCCAAACAAACTCATCTCCACCCGTTCTAAAAACCTGACCGTATTCAGCGACTCGTTGTGACATGACTTGGGATGTTTTTATTAAGAAAGCATCGCCTTGCGCATGCCCTAATTGATCATTAATTTGCTTCATGCCATCTAAATCAATAAACACAATAGCATAATAGCGACTGAGCTTAGCCAAACTCTCATTGAGCGCATAACGGTTAGCGATTTGAGTCAACGAGTCTATTCGCGCAATAGAAAATTGGTGTTTGTAATCTAACTGTTGCAATCGGAGCCACTCAGATAACGACAGTAAAATACAAATACAATCAATCGCTAACGCAACCATAACGATCAGCTCTGGATGGGTTAACCCTTCAATCAGGTTAGTATGGGATAACACATAATAGAGGAGTGATACGCAATAAAGGCTATTGCCGAATAAGAAATACTTAGCCCGAAAGTCACTCACATACAACATTTTAAAACCAATAAATATCGCCAGTGGAATCCAAAACATGGCAATGAGGTGCGATATGAGAAATACGCTCGAGAAGTCAAGCCACAACATAATAAAGGCCAATATGCAGCACAATACTGCTAAGCTATCAAGCACTTGAGTCAATGTTTTGTGTAGACGTATAGGCCCATGACTAGACAACGCCGTTGCCGTATCAGCGATAAATAACAACTTAGTAAACTGACATGCGCATGCAATCGCGACTGGGAACAGGTAAATTCCTAAATATGAAAAATTAAATGAACTGGTTAATAGGATATCATCGATGAGACCTGACGCAGCAGCCCAACCTAAGCCGTGAAGCCCAATATAACCTGCACACGCTATCGTCACCGCTAAGCGAGTTCGAATAAACACTAATAATGCTATCAACGCTAAAGTTAGCATGACCGTAATGGCAGCTATCGTGACCGTATTTTCAACGAGCTGTAAACGATAGAAAGCAGGCTGGTTATAAATAGTCAGGTGTAATGGGGTCGCGTAGTGCTTTGCATTAACATACAGCCAAAGCTCACCTGTTTCATAGGGCTCAATCGTAAAACCGACGGCTTGATTGTGCATTAATACGGGAGTATTAATATCCTGAGTTTGAGAGAATCCATTTAACTTAATTAATGTACCATCACGTCTTTTCCAATAGGCTACGCCAGCATCAATGAAGTTCGCACTAGGTGACGCGTACCAGCTGCGCGCTTGAGCATGACTGTTTTCAAGGGATACACGAGCAATATAAGCACCTGACGAGCCAATGGTTAACTCGTTAAGAGGCTTTGATTGATAATAGGCTTGCTGGATTTGTTTGAACCCTGCTGGTTCAAATAAGTTAACCGCTCGCCACACTTTGAAATCTGGAAGTTTAACCGTTGATTCTTGCGAGAAAGAGACCTGTGATTCTGCTCTCAACGGGATAACGATAGTGATAAAAAAGCCAATAGAAAATAAAAACAGCTTAACCAGTTGAGTATTTAACATCATTGTAGAATACCTCTTGAAGGCCTTTATACAGCCATCATAGCACTTATCAATGAAAATAATGTATCTGATAACAACCTAATAGGAGATAAATATACGCTAGATCAATCACCACTTATCTAACGTATATTTAACCATAATAAAAGCTATGTCTTAGTTAGCTATTGCGATTTGTTAATGCCACCTGCTCTTTGATGTGCTAAGTAGAGTTGCTGATTAATGTGAAGCTTTCTTGAGTACACCAGTTACTTTTCTTTGCTTCGCCAAAGAAAAGTAACCAAAAGAAAGGCGACCCGTAATTTAATTGCTTACCTTTAAGTGAAAAGCTGTCTTAACGTCACCGATTTTAATGCGCTGGCACCCTAACCCAGCCCTCCATTAAGACTCGAGCACTGCGGCTCATTCCCACTTTAAGCACTTGCCATTGTCCGTCTTGTTGCTGCGCTTGTGCGCCGACGGTTAACGTACCTGACGGATGACCAAAGGTGACACTATCACGCTCACCGCTACCAGCAGCAAGGTTAACTAGCGTACCGGGTATCGCGGCAGCGGTACCGATGGCCACAGCAGCAGTACCCATCATCGCATGATGGAGTTTACCCATTGATAACGCACGGACATTAAGATCGATTTGCTGTGCCAATACTTGCTTACCACTTGACGAAAGGTAGTCTGTTCCCGGCGCAACAAAAGCGACTTTAGGTGTATGCTGGCGAGCCGCTGCTTCGCTGATATCGCTAATTAGTCCCATTTGAACTGCACCATAGGCACGAATTGTTTCAAACCTTGCTAATGCAGCCTCATCATTATTGATCACATCCTGTAATTCTGTGCCGCTATAACCAATCTCCGCAGCGTTTAAAAAAATAGTCGGAATACCCGCATTAATCATAGTCGCCTTAAACGTACCAACACCTGGCACCTCCAATTGATCGACTAAATTACCCGTTGGAAATATAGCGCCTTCACCATCGGCAGGATCAACAAACTCCACGGGAACCTCCGCTGCTGGGAAGGTCACGCCATCAAGCTCAAAATCACCCGTTTCTTGAACTTGACCGTTAGTCATCGGAACATGCGCAATAATCGTCTTATTAATATTGGCTTGCCATATACGCACCGTACAAACACCATTCTCTGGTATACGGCTATCATCGACCAAGCCCGAGCTAATCGCAAATGAACCTACCGCAGCGGTTAAATTACCACAGTTGCCACTCCAATCAACAAATGGTTTATCGATAGCAACTTGTCCAAATAAGTAATCAACATCATGATCCACTTGTGAGCTTTTCGCCAAAATCACCGTTTTACTGGTGCTTGACGTCGCTCCGCCCATCCCGTCAGTTTGCTTGCCGTAAGGATCTGGGCTACCAATGACACGTAACAATAATGCATCACGTGCCGCCCCTGCCACTTGAGCTGCTGGCGGTAAGTCAGTTAAATTGAAAAACACCCCTTTACTGGTGCCACCACGCATATAGGTTGCGGGTATTTTTAGTTGCGCTAAATGTGCCATGAAAAATCCTATCAAATGACGGTTTGAACATGAGCAGCGAGCCCTACCTCACTGCCCATGATCTCACCTATAACTCTGTGCTGCGACTCGACAAATTAAGCATTCGACTCTAAGAAGTCCTGCGCGAAGCGTTGTAGTACACCACCAGCAGAGTACACAGACACTTCCTCTGCCGTATCGAGACGACATTTAACAATAATGATGATGACTTCACCATTACGCCGCGTCATTTCCACCTTCAATGAAGCCCCAGGAGCAGGCGTACCAATCACGTCAAAGGTTTCAGAACCATCAATATCAAAAGTTTTACGGGTTTGCCCTTGAGAAAACTCAAGTGGTAATACCCCCATACCAACTAGATTAGTGCGATGAATACGTTCAAAACCTTCGGCT
Source organism: Psychrobium sp. 1_MG-2023 (assembly GCF_030689115.1). Taxonomy (NCBI): domain Bacteria; kingdom Pseudomonadati; phylum Pseudomonadota; class Gammaproteobacteria; order Alteromonadales; family Shewanellaceae; genus Psychrobium; species Psychrobium sp. 1_MG-2023. The sequence continues at coordinate 30,834 of NZ_JAUYVJ010000009.1, forward strand.
AAAATTACTTCAACACCTGCTAAGCGAACACCTTTAGCCGCCCAATCACGAGAGGAACCTTGACCATAGTCAGCACCAGCGACAATAATTAACGGCTGCGCACGGTCCATGTAGGTTTCAATAGCTTCCCACATTCTAGATTCTGTGCCTTCTGGCTCAATGCGCGCCAGAGACCCTTGCTTGATCTCTCCTTGTTCATCACGACACATTTCATTAAGTAACTTCGGATTAGCAAAAGTCGCACGTTGAGCGGTTAAGTGATCACCGCGATGCGTTGCATACGAGTTAAAGTCTTCTTCTGGCACGCCCATTTTATCAAGATAGGCACCAGCAGCGCTTTCAAGCATAATCGCATTAGAGGGTGATAAATGATCCGTGGTAATGTTATCGCCAAGTACCGCTAACGGCCGCATCCCTTTCATCGTACGCTCACCCGCTAATGCACCTTCCCAGTATGGCGGTCGGCGAATGTAAGTACTTTGTGGACGCCAGTCATATAATGGATTGGTGTCTTGACCGTAATCCACTTTTAAATCAAACATTGGGCTATAGATTTGCTTGAATTGCTCCGGTTTTACACTTGAAGAAACAATTGCATCGATCTCTTCATCGCTTGGCCAAATATCTTTGAGGGTAATCGGATTCCCTTGCGAATCAGTCCCTAAAGCATCTTTTTCAATATCAAAGCGCATCGTACCGGCAATGGCATAAGCTACCACTAGCGGGGGCGAAGCCAAAAACGCTTGTTTCGCATAAGGATGAATTCGGCCATCGAAGTTCCGGTTGCCTGATAATACGGCTGTTGAGTATAAATCGCGGTCGATGATCTCTTGTTGGATCTTAGGATCCAGCGCGCCACTCATGCCGTTACAGGTAGTACAAGCGAAACCAACAATACCAAAGCCAAGTTGCTCTAGTTCGGGTAATAAGCCTGACTCTTGTAAATATAACTGCGCGACTTTAGAACCTGGCGCGAAAGATGATTTCACCCAAGGCTTACGCACTAAGCCAAGTTCATTGGCTTTCTTGGCAATTAACCCTGCTGCGACAACATTGCGAGGATTACTCGTATTGGTACAGCTGGTAATGGCTGCAATGATCACCGCGCCATCAGGCATCTCGCCTGCTTGCTCTTGCCAGTCTTTGGCAATACCGCGCTCAGCTAAATCAGCGGTAGGTAAACGACGATGTGGGTTAGATGGACCAGCCATATTACGACACACCGTTGATAAATCGAAAGTTAATACACGTTCGTATTCGGCAGTCTCTAAACTATCACCCCATAAACCCGTTTCTTTGGCATAGTTTTCAACTAAGGCTACTTGCTCAGGCTCACGTCCAGTTAATTTCAAATAATCGATGGTTTGCTCATCGATATAGAACATCGCGGCGGTTGCGCCAAACTCTGGCGTCATGTTTGAAATGGTCGCGCGATCGCCAATGGTTAAATCTGTTACGCCATCTCCGAAGAACTCTAAGTAACTAGAAACAACACGCTCTTGGCGTAAAAACTCAGTAATCGCTAATACTATATCCGTTGCCGTGATACCCGGCTGACGCTTACCCGTTAATTTCACTCCAACAATATCCGGTAAGCGCATCATAGACGCACGCCCAAGCATCACATTCTCAGCCTCTAAGCCGCCGACACCAATGGCAATGACCCCTAAGGCATCGACATGAGGCGTATGACTATCAGTACCGACACAGGTATCAGGAAAAGCCACACCGTCTCGCGCTTGAATCACTGGTGACATTTTTTCTAAGTTAATTTGGTGCATGATGCCGTTCCCAGCTGGGATCACATCAATATTTTCAAAGGCAGTTTTGGTCCACTCGATAAAGTGAAAACGGTCTTCATTACGGCGATCTTCAATCGCGCGGTTTTTATCAAAGGCGTCTGGGTCAAAGCCACCATGTTCAACAGCTAACGAATGGTCGATAATTAGTTGGGTTGGTACCACCGGATTAACTTTTGCTGGATCACCGCCCTGTTCGCTAATCGCATCACGTAAGCCAGCGAGATCAACCAAGGCCGTTTGACCTAAAATATCATGACAAACCACACGAGCGGGATACCACGGGAAATCTAAATCTTGTTTGCGGTTAATTAATTGTGCCAACGATGGAGTCAATGACTGTGGGTCACAGCGCCTGACTAGCTGTTCTGCTAGTACGCGTGAGGTGTAAGGAAGTTTTTCATAAGCGCCAGGTGTAATGTCATTGATCGCCGCTCGTGTATCAAAGTAGTCAAGCTCACTATTAGCGAGCCGTTTTCGGTAATTGCTATTCATAGGATATTCCAAGAGATCGACTTATTGAGCCAAGCCGTTTGGCTCAATAAGTAATTTAAAACGAAGATTAACGCGCGCTAATTGGCACAACCTTTCTTGGCTCACTACCAGTGTAATCTGCACTTGGGCGGATAATGCGGTTATTTGAGCGTTGCTCCATTACATGAGCTGCCCAGCCCGTTAAACGTGAACAGACAAAGATAGGTGTAAATAATTTGGTTGGGATTCCCATATAGTTATAGGTTGATGCATGAAAGAAGTCAGCGTTACAGAAGAGTTTTTTGGTGTCCCACATAAACTCTTCACAAGCTACTGAAATATCGTAAAGTGAGGTATCACCATTTTCTTGTGCCAGTTTTTGTGACCACTCTTTAATGATGACATTACGCGGATCAGAAGTACGATAAATCGCATGACCAAAGCCCATAATTTTTTCTTTTCGCTCAAGCATACCAGCCATTTGCTCTTTGGCATCAGTTGGTGATTTAAAGCGCTCAATCATATCCATGGCCGCTTCATTAGCACCACCGTGTAATGGACCGCGCAATGTACCGATAGCACCGGTAATACATGAAAACATATCAGATAAAGTCGAGGCACAAACACGTGCAGTAAAGGTCGATGCATTAAATTCATGCTCAGCGTATAAGATAAGCGACACATCCATCACGCGACGGTGTTGTTCAGATGGCGTTGTACCATTAAGTAAGCGTAAGAAGTGACCCCCTAGTGAGTCTTCATCTGAAGTACAGTCAATCTCTACACCGTCATGTGAGAATTTATACCAGTAACACATAATGGCAGGAAATGCGGCTAATAGACGATTTGAAGCACGTTGTTGCTGTGAAAAGTCTTCTTCTGGTTCCAGGTTACCTAAGAATGAACAACCTGTGCGCATCACATCCATTGGGTGAGCATCTTTAGGAATACGTTGTAAGACTTCTTTTAGTGCTTGTGGTAAATCACGTAGGTCATTAAGCTCTGCTTTATAAGCAGCCAGTTGTGACTCTGTTGGCATTTCGCCATTAAACAGCAGGTAAGCAACTTCTTCAAAGGTTGCGTTTTCAGCAAGGTCTGCCACATCATAACCACAATAGGTTAATCCGCTCCCCGACTTCCCGACTGTACATAACGCTGTTTCACCAGCACTTTGACCACGTAAACCTGCACCACCTAATTTCTTATCAACCATTGCAATTTTCCTCTGTCACTATTGTTTAATTACACCTAAGAGTCGCTCATCAGGTGCAGTTTTATTTATAATTGTTTTACTTATTCTCAGCTTTGCTGTTATTACTTATTGCCATCAAAGTCCCATATAAAGGCACTACTGGCTTGTTTTTATTATTTGTTTTTACCTTCGGAGAACAACTTATCCAGCTTTTGCTCGTAGTCGTGATAGCCTAAGTAATCGTATAAATCCATCCGGGTTTGCATCGTATCAACCACCGCCTTTTGATCGCCCTCATTAAGGATAGATTGATAAACGCGTTCTGCTGCTTTGTTCATCGCTCTAAAGGCAGATAAGGGGTAGAGCACCATCGCTGCGCCCCATTCGCCCAGCTGCTCTTTATTCCACAACTCAGTCTGACCGAACTCAGTAATATTCGCTAAAATTGGTACATCTAATGCTTCTGAGAATGCACGATAATGCTCTTCTGTTTTTACCGCTTCAGCAAAAATTCCGTCAGCGCCCGCGGCCACATAGGCTTTAGCGCGCTCGATTGCTGCCTCTAAGCCTTCTTGAGCAAAAGCATCGGTACGCGCCATAATGAAAAAGTCAGGGTCCGTACGCGCATCAACTGCCGCTTTAATGCGATCAACCATTTCTTCTGTCGAAACAATTTCTTTATTAGGACGATGACCACAGCGTTTTTGTGCTACTTGATCTTCCATGTGCACTGCAGCAGCGCCCGCCTTTTCCATATCACGAACTGTTTTCGCGATATTAAATGCACCACCCCAACCAGTATCAATATCAACCAACAATGGTAAATCGCAAGCAGCGGTAATACGTTGGACATCAACAATCACATCATTAAGTGACGTCATACCTAAATCCGGTAGACCATAAGAGGCATTCGCGACACCGCCACCCGATAAATAAATGGCTTGATGGCCAATTTGCTTAGCCATCATGGCGGAATAGGCATTTATTGTACCGACGATTTGAAGTGGTTTATTGTCAGCTAATGCTTGACGAAACTTTTTACCTGCACTCATGCGATTCTCTCTCTTAACGTTATTAATTTGTCGTTCTCTAGTTACGTATCGTTATTTGGTTTTAGTAATTTTTGTTCAATATTATTTTTGGAATATAAAATATGACGACGCATTAACATTTCAGCTAGTTCTGGGTCACGATTAGTGATCGCCTGAACAATATGTTTATGCTCATCAAAAGCCGTACTCACTCGCTCACCCGCCATACCTAATTGCACGCGATACATTCTCACAAGATGATAGGTCCCTTCTAATAGCATCGAAATAAGATGGTTATTCTTGCTGCCAAGAATAATACGATAGTGAAAATCAACATCACCTGCTTCTTGGTAATAATTAGCACTGGTTCTCACTTTGTCTGAATGTGAATCTAAAAGTAATTGAAGCTCAGCAATTTCATGCTCTGTCATATTGGTTGCGGCAAGGCGAGCAGCCATCCCTTCAAGCGACTCACGAACTTGATAAAGTTCGATTAACCCTTCAGGCGTTAATGCGACAACGCGAGCACCAACATTGGCTTTTCGTTCAACTAAATGACACGACTCTAAGCGGTTAATTGCTTCACGGACCACCGCTCGACTCACTGCATGCTTTGTCGACAATTCAGTTTCACTAAGCTTAGCACCTGCGGTTATATCACCTTCAACAATGTCCTTACGAAGTTGATAGAAGGTTTTATCTGCGGCGGTAACAGGGTTTTCATTAAAAAATGTCATTGTTTCCAAATTCAAATGTTTTAAGCAACTGTCGACAATATAGTCACGATAATGTAATCCGTCAACTTTAAAGGCTCAGATTGTCGACAAAGTGAGTGTAATTTAGACTAATGAACTAGAAGAGGTAAAAGGAATGAGGGGGAAAGTCAATCAAGGTGATTGGTCAATTAATCCTTAAAGCGGGCGATAAAGGTCATCATAAAATCTGCTTCTTCAGCACTAAGACTGAAGCTTTCAAGTGAACCAAGAAATTCAAAAAATCGGTCTAACTCTGGGAAGTGCTGGCTTTCTGTGATGACCTGCATTTGCCGCCAGTCATGAAATAATCGTTGTTTGTTCAATATGCTTAAGCTGTGCCCCTAGCTCACTCTCTGGAATTTGAGAATGACTGACATATACCAGAGCAACAAATACGTCTTGATTTAGATAGGTCATATTAGGTATTAACTTGCTGTTCTCTTATTGTGGTACATATCTTCATCAGACTTCCTAATCAACTCCTTTATCGTCGAACCGTCGTAAGGGTATGTCGCTATACCGATACTAATCCCAATTTCTAGCGCTTGAAAGTCAATGACCATCGGTTTAGCTACATTCGCTTTAATTTTATTGACCAAACTTAATGTATCGAACCTTGTATCGATATCTTCAGCTAATACAATAAACTCATCACCACCAAAGCGTGTAACGGTATCGACGTCACGGACGGTATTTTTCAGTCGCTCAGCCACAGTAATTAACACCGTATCACCAATAGAATGCCCGTGATCATCATTAATTTTTTTAAAGTTATCTAAATCTAAGAACAAAATAACAAATGAAGTCTCTTTCCTATTAGCCCGGCTTATCGCCACTTCCATCCTTTCATGGAGTAAGCGGCGTGTCGGCAAGCCAGTTAACGCGTCGTGTAATGCTAAACGCTTAAGTTCTTTTTCTCGCTTGAATGTTTCAGTGACATCCTTGATGACAGCAACACATTGAATGCTTTGTTCAAGCGTTACCGTAGTCACCGTTATATTGGCTAAGAATAAACTGCCATCTTTGCGTTTCACTTCCACTTCACGTCCCAATAAATCTTGCCATTGCAAAGCTTCATTATCGGGTAAAGCCTTAGACTGCGCTGATAGTAAAAAGCTGTTAAGTCTCTGACCTAATAAACCAAACTCATCATCACCAAACATGGCTGCGGCGGCTTTATTAGCAAAAATAATAACGCCTTCAGGGTTTGTAATTACTACCGCTTCAGTTAAATAATTCAAGATATCTTGCTGCTTTAACTGCTCAAGAGTCATTAATGCACTCAATTTATTGCCAATTTGGTTTAAGGAAGTCGCTAGTATTTGAAATTCATCATTACTATCGACTTCAGCTTTCACGTTAACATTGCCAAGCGACAGTGCCTCACTAGAATGAACGAGTGTCGTCACGGGCTGCATCATCTTTTCAATTAAGCGGTGAAAGACCGTACTGACAATGATAAATAGGATAAGAGCCGTCACTATCAGCACCAATGAATAGCTGTAGATTAAACCAAATACTTGTTCCTGAAGTAGAGTCACAACCACTGTGATATTAAATGGTTTAAGCAGTTTAGCTTTGGCGTATAACACATTGTTGTTTTGATCTTGAGTCGTTATTAATTTTGCAGGTGAGTTCACTATTAATTGATAAGGTGACAGAGCCAGTGCTTTGATCTGCTGTTGCTCAGAGGAAACCGCAATCGGAACGAATGTATCCACATGAGCAAAATACACATCGATAGGAAAGTAACTGTGATCCACGACTTTTTCAGCAACCATCTCATTCAAAGAGGCCAAAGGTCGAAGAAAAGTAACGACACCAAGCTCGTTATTCGCAAAGGTAATAGCATGAATGAAATGAATAAGGTAAGCATCATCACTTTCTGAATAAAGCAGTTCAATGTGAGGTTTATTAATGGCTGCCTGAGCCATCATCTGTTGTTGGTTTATAAAATTGACGGGATAGTTCTGTTGAGAAATAGCGACACCGCTATGGTCAAAAATAGCAACTGATGGCGTGTATTTAGATTGAATGTCGGTCTTATTAACTGATTGTTGTGCAAGCCAGGTTTTAAACACATGAGGAGTGTAGCGAGGCTCGGCAGCAGAGACTGCATTGACGAATTGTTTTTGGGACATTAACTGGCGACTCAGAAAATGATTAATCGTCCATTGACTATCATGAACTAAATTATTTAAATGATTATTGATTAACTGTTCAGTCGCGCGATTGACTTGCCACAGACTTAAACTACAGATAATAAGCCCAAAGCAAACCACTGCAGTGATCAATGTCACCATTAATTTACTTTTGATGCTGAGGTTTGTTCTTATATTTATTAATGGCACAGAACACTTTTATCAATCATTCTTGGTATTGATAAGTATAGGTGTCTTTTCAAGTTCAGTGCGTGGTTATGCCACTAGAAACAACAAAGGCGTAACCTAAGTTACGCCTTTCGTTATTATCAATCCATTGATATAGGTTAATCCGTTTAACCCAGTATTAAGTCATGTAATACTCTAAGCAAGCCCTGCTATCTATCCATAGCCCTTATTCCATTGCTGCCTTCTTGGCGGCGGTCTTTTATCCGTTCCTTGACCAGAAGAGACATTCCGTATGTCCCCGTGCTTCCTACGAGATAAATAATAGGTGATTTAGATAATTCGATCGAGGTAGTCAAAAAATAAAAATAGCCCACAGCGATTACCCTTAACATCCCTAAATAAATAAAAATATAACTATCAACCACTTAAAGTTTGAGTCATCAGAATCATGCTATCTTAAAATACAAAGTCTTACTTGTTTGTGAGAGATCTCGCACAACCCCACTAAACAATAGCTATTCTCATTTAGATTTGAATTAAGCGAATTAACAAGCATTAACTAATATTTCATCAATCGACATCGGTTTAAAATAATAAAAGCCTTGCGCAATATCGACTCCTTGTTGAGTGAGTAAATCGACTTGCTCTAATGTCTCCACCCCCTCAACCACCACCGTTTTATTCAAATCGTAACAAATTTGTAGCATCCCCTTTAAAACAAACATTGCATTTGAATCATCAGAAATATAGTTAACAAATGAGCGGTCTATTTTTATCACATCCAGTGGCAATTTTAATAAATAAGACAATGATGAATAACCTGCACCAAAATCATCTAAACACAACACAAAGCCAAGTGCTTTAAGTTCATTTAAGTGTTGAATTGCCATATCACTTCGTACCAAAGCATTTTCAGTGATCTCTAATTCAATTTTATTAATATCAAAGGGGTGAGTGTTCATTACTGCCTTTAACTCTTCAATAAACTCACTGTGATGTAATGAGTTAGCCGAGATGTTTACAGAAATAGGTTTGGTGATATTAGGATGTTTCTCTAAAATTTCTAATGACTTTCTAAAGACATACATATCGATATCAAAGTACATTCCTGACTGCTCGGCAACTGGAATAAAAGCATTGGGTGGAATAATACCCTTTTGTGGATGTTCCCAGCGTACTAACGCTTCATAGCCCACCACTTCACCAGTCCCCATCGACACCTTAGGTTGAAGAACTAAAAAAAGTTCTTCTTGATCAAGGCCGTTACGTAGGTCAGCTAAAATACCTAATCGACTTCTTGCTTCATCTTCAAAATGAGGCTCAAACTCTTGTCCAGCTCCGCGCTTACTCTCTTTAGCCACACGAAGAGCTATCTTGGCGTGACGTAAAACCGTTTCTACATTAAAATTAGCCTCAGCAGATTCATGATGAGCTTCTCCAATTGACACTCCTAAACGAATAGAGCTTCCTTCGACGATAAAGGGTTTAGAACATTCTTTAACAACGTCTTTAACCGTCATATCAGTATCAGCTAGTAGTACAGCAAATACATCAGAGTGAAGACGTGAAATTACACTATGCGCGGAAAAGGTTCGTTTTAAGTTTGACGTCATCGCCTTCAATACTTTATTGCCAAACTCAAAACCTAAACTCTCAACAATGTCATGAAAGTAATCGATATCAATGACAAAAAGCGTCACCCTTTCATTCGCTTGTTGAATCACTTTTTTTGCACTTTCGATAAACCCTGTATTATTGAAAAGAGATGTCACTCCATCATAATAAGCAGCCTTATTTAATCGAGTAAAAAATTTAGCATTTTCGAGCCCTAGTGCTACATTTAAGCAAAAAACTTGCAAGAGCTCTTCATCAATTCGAGATAAACTAACCTGCCCTTCAAGCACCACAACCCCTGTCCAGTTTGAAGGCGTTGATAAAAAGAGCGCTGTCATCGAGTCATTAAACACGTGTTTTTTGGTTGATAAGGCTAGCTGTGCAATTTCTCTTGCTTCTAGTTGACTAATCTCATCAATTTTTACACCATAAATCTCACTAAACTTCTTTGATGTTGCCACAACAAGGTAAGACTCTTTGACCAAGTGGCCGTTATTATCAGCCTCCAGCAGCGGCCTTTGAGAAACACAGAAAATTCCTGGAGTTGAAATTTTTAATAAGGCGTTGATTTGCTGTAGCACACCCGATGCAAAGTCATGGACTGAATGCTCTTTCATTAAATTGGCAGACGCATCTATCACATTACGTAGACCTTTCTTGCTTTCTGAAATTGCGCTTAAGTGGCCAAACGATCGAATCGCAGTAGCTAATGCCGTATAGAGTTTATTTCTGGTTAGTTCATTTTTAGTCTTATAATCATTAATTTCATAGCGCTTGATAATATCCTCTTCAGGTGCGTAGCCCGGTTGACCAGTCCTGAGGATAATCTGCACCATTTCCATGTGCAATTCATGCCTAATTCGCTCGGCTAATTCAAGTCCGGCTTCAGAGCTTTCCATCACCACATCGAGTAAAATAACAGCACAGTCCCGATGCTGCCCCAACAAATCAAAGCCCTCTTTAGCCGAGTACGCGCTATAAAACTCCAAGCGTTTATCTTGAATAACAATGTCGCTTAATGCGAGTTTTGTTACATCATGTACGGACTGCTCATCATCAATAATAACGACTTTCCATGAATCAAGTGGTAACTTCGGTTGCTCACAATCATTATCTTCAATTATCACCAAAGGAATATCAGACATTAGAAGCCTCCTTACTGCTCGGTGCAACAATAGGGATCATCATCTCAAATGTAGTCCCAACATGACTTTCAACATTAATACTGCCTCCCAAAACATGAGAAACAATATTATGAACGATATTAAGACCTAGCCCTGAGCCCCCCTCACCAAGCTTAGTCGTATAAAAAGGATCAAAAATTTGATTTAAGTTGGACTCTGCTATGCCTAATCCATTGTCAGAGAATAAGAATCTGACCTTATCACCCACCAATGAAAATCTAATATTTATTTCCCCTTCTTCTCTACCGTCAAACGCATGTAGCATCGCATTGTTAAATAAATTCGTAATCACCTGCCCTAATGGCCCTGGATAGCTATCCATGACAATATCATTATCACCTTCTGTCACAAAGTTAATATTTGTTCGAGTTATTTGGTGGTGTAACGTTGAAGTAATTTCATCAACTGTTTCTGCTAAATTAAAGCTCCGTCTTTTAGAGCTTGTTTGATCCACAGCGACTTGTTTAAAGTTATGAATTAAGTGAGAAGCTTGTTCTAGCGAACGATCAAGAATTGTTAACGCCTCTTGAGTCTTCACCTCAAAATTATCTAACGAAGAACGTTTAAGAGCCCCCGATTTAACTTGCTCTAAAAAGCCTTTCATATTTTCTGCAATAGTCGTCGATACAGTTACGCTGACACCTAATGGCGTATTCACTTCATGAGCAACCCCAGCCACTAGGTTACCCAAAGATGCCATCTTTTCATTTGAGACTAACTTCTCTTGGGTATCCTTTAACTGCGACAGAGCCGTTGTTGCTGTATCTCGCTCTTTCATTAAGTCTTTCTGCATTCGCTCTTTCCGTTCGCGCAAGTCATCCAATTCACACAACTCTAATTTAAGTTGTTGTAAGCTCACTAAAACGTCACTGAGTTCATCATTGCGATCTGCCACCTCTAATTCAAAATCTCGCTCGCCTACCCTTAATTTATCAATAGATTTGGTAATGGTTTTCAGTGGGATAAAAACCATTTTTCTTGTATAAATTGTCATGGCGAAAGTCAATGTAACAATCAATACGGTAGCACTGACTAAAACAATCACAAGATGGTTAGCAACATTGCCCAGCCCAACCATCGAGCGATTAACATTTTCACGAGCTTCAGAAGATAGAGCATCTAATAACTTCTCTGCCTCAGTGAAGCTTTGATGCTCTAAATCATCTATGGCTTGCATTGCATTCTTTTTAGTTTGCGTTGAGTAGCTAACGAACACCTTTTCCCCACCCGATTTTAATTCATTAAATAAACGTTCAATTTCATTAATTCTAATAATCTCTTGAGGCTTCAATTCTAGTGGTTTTAGCTGTTCTAAAAATGACGCAAACTGAAGTGCGTTAGCAAAGAACGATCCTCTAGCATCAAGGTTTCCCATAACAAAGCGATCCAAATCAGACAGCATATCCCCTGCTTCGTCAGTAAGTTCCAAGTAAAAGCGTACTCCAGGAAGATCATCATTAATCACATCATTGAGATCTTTGACAGAACCAACATCGGCAATTTCTTCTTCTTTTAATTCATCAAGTAAACGCTCTAATGGCTCGCCAACATTAGTGATTAGATGCTGAATTTGCTCAGCGGCTAAGGCTTCACTGTAAGGGCTATAAACAGCAAAAACACGGCTTTGTGCTTGCTCTTTATGAGCATTAACAATTCGAGTTACCCGTTTAATATCATTATATTGTGCGATTTCTGTAGGAATTAGCTCTTTGAATCGATTGAATTCGTCATAGTTCCCAAAGTACTCTTGTTTCTCTTCTGGCTCTCCTAAAACATATTCCAGTAAATTAGAATTCATATCGCCAAGTTCTTCTAACATAGCAAGGGTATTCAGCGCTGCAGGCATGTCATGGGTTGTCACTTCCTTTGTCGCGTTTTTGATTTGATTGACCAGCACAATCACGGTTAAAGAAAAAATTAAAACCGACACAGAGATCAATACAAGTACAATATTTATCCGTGAAGAAATGGATTGGCGCTTCATCGTTCTCTCCAAAAAGAATAGTAGCTAGTCATTTAATAAGCGTTCAATTGAAAAATCATAACTCTGCTGGGAAGGGTAATAGACTCGAGAGTATTTTTTAAAATCAATACCATCCCAATCTTTGTTAACTAACAGTTCATAATATTTATCAACGTTAGCACGGTGTATAACCCCACCGGAAGAAAAGCTGACTAATGGAAAAACTTCCGCAAAGTCTTTGCCATGAAAATAATCATGAAGTAGTACGACGGCAAAACCCGCATCGGTAAAATGACCACCCGCGGTAGCATCTAACTTGCCCTGTTTAATTGCTGCTATCGCCTCTTTAGTCCAATCAAAACCACCACTAACTACGTGTTTTTCGAGTGGTGAGTTCCATGCCTTAGCACTATGTAAAGCCATCAAATCACTCGCATACCAAGCAACATGAATATTCTTATAACGTTTAATTAAAGCAGTCGTTTTTCGTAACGCTTCCGCGCCTTGCCAATCGGCATGAACCACCTGAAATAGTCGTGCCATCGGATCTTGTTCTATAACTCCTCTGAGCCCCATATTACGATTAAATGTCTCGGGGGCATCACGAGAGCCACTGATGCCAACAACGTTCACAACTTGAGTTGGAATATCCTTTTTTGCTTGTGCGACTAACACCTTGGTGAGTTGTTTACTTAAATCGTAATCGTTGGCACTCATATGACCTAAATAAGTAGGGTAATTTACACGCGGTAAACCAATTGCCTCTCTTGATTCATGAGGCAAGCTATTATTAATTAAGAAGATAGGAATCTTATATTTAACGGATAAGGCAAGTATTTTTTTAGTTCTTCGACGATAGGATACCGCTAGGATAGCATCAGGGCGCTTAGGTGAACGTAATAGAGCTTCCATTATTTCAAGGTAAGTCAACCCATGGTGAGAGGCATTATAAACAACGCTAAAATCAACGTCTAAGTCATTGGCGCTCGCCCGAGCAAAGTTATGAACGTCTCCCCAAAAACCTTCATCATTACTGGTGGGAGAGACAAGCACAAAACTAAGTTTTTTTGCAGGCTTTTGTTTTACAGTGTTGGTTTCAAGTGTGCCAGTAGCCATTGCCACATGACTCGTCACTGTGAAAATTAATGAAACGACTATTCCAACCCAATACCTCATCAACACCCCAACAAATTGTTATTATGCTTCTAAAATATAATACATCCTTCACGTATTAGCTCAATGTATTTGTCAACACACTTCATTCAAACTACCCGCTAAAATCGATCCACTCATTAACGTTCGCTTGTCGAACCAGTCATAGCAAGCTTTTGTAATTCAGCCAATAATTCTATCGTCAGCCCTTTGATACTTTGATACTGCTTGTCATTAATCTGCCTTTCAAGGTTAATCGCTAAACTCGCAATATCAGAAAAACCAAACATTAATGCCGCACCAGCTAAACGATGGGATATTACTGCCACTTTTCTGTAATCAAACTGCTTAAGCGCTAACGTCAATTGTTGATGCTCCGTATCTAAACCAGCGATAAAACTACGGGTCAAATCTGAAGTATCAACCTCATCGACAGAGCTCAGATCTGAAGGCGCTATTACCTGACCAAGATAAGTTCCCACTTTATTGATAAAAGAAAGCCTAGCAATTGGCTTGCTAATAAAATCATCAAAGCCGACACTCAAATATTGTTCCACTTCATGCGACATAGCATTAGCGGTTAAGGCAATCACAGGTTGTTTAACACCGCGTTGGCGTAGCTCTTTTAACGCATCGATGCCATCCATCTCAGGCATTTGAATATCAAGTAAATACAAATCAGGGTTATGTAATTCTGCTTGGGTCAGCACCTCTAGTCCATTCATAGCCTCAACAACCGTTAGTCCAACGGAGGACAATAGTCGGCTGACCAACCTCAAATTATCGGCATGGTCATCGGCCACCAGCACTGTTCCTGTTAATGCCGTTATTGGCTCTTGATGATCGACTTGCATTAGCTGCTGCTTAGATGCTTCGTTGACAGAATCACAAATGATGTAAGGTATTTTTAACGAAAATAAGCTCCCCTTACCCTGTAAACTTTGCACGGCAATAACGCCTTGCATCATTGTCGCCAGCTGTTGCGATAAACATAGCCCTAGCCCTGAACCACCAAAACGGCGACTGATCGAGCTATCTCCTTGAGTAAAATTTTGGAATAACAGAGGAATTTGCTCCGCAGCAAGGCCAATTCCTGTATCAATCACATTAAACGTTAAATCACTACCGTCAATAACCACAACCAGATCAACACGCCCTTTATGGGTAAACTTAATCGCATTAGAGCAAAGGTTGATTAGAATTTGTAATAACCTAATTCTATCCACTTCAATAAACATTGGTTGTGGGATATCTCGAACAATTTTAAAGTGAAGGCCTTTTTTAACCGCTTGTTCAGTAAACAAGTCCACCAACTCATCGAGCAAAGCGTGTAAGTCATGCGGCTTAATTTCCAGCTCAAGTTTATCGGCCTCAATTCGGCTGAGATCTAAAATATCATTAATTAAATTCAGTAAGTGGTTACTATTGTTAAAGATGATTTCAACTTCTTTATTAATGTATGCTTCATCCACATCACCGCAGATAATTGCTTCAGCCTGACCGATAACGGCTGTTAATGGAGTTCGTATTTCGTGGCTCATATTGGCAAGAAATTTACTCTTAATCTCATTCGCCCGATGAAGGTCATCCATCAACAGTTCTAACTCTTGAGTTCGTTGTTTGACTTGCAACGAAAGCTGGCGCTTTAAATCACGCTCGATATTACGGCGATAGATAAAGAAACCAATACATAGGATCAGAAACAACGCCAGTAAAATAAAGTAACGCTCTTGCTCTGCCTTATCGAGTTTTAATTGCTGTATTGCTCTTTTTTGTGTTAATTCAGAAACCTCTTTTTGCAGCTGCTCCGACTCAAGTAATGCCCTATATTGAGCAAGTTCTATCTCTAACCCTTTATTCGATTGCTCTTCTTGTTTGCCCTTAAATTGATAAAACCCTTTGACCGCCTCAGCTCGTTCATCAATTGACGATCTAAACAACGCAAGAACCATTTGGCTGGCATTAACCTTTTGAATTTCATTGAGCTCTTTCGATTTAGCAATAGATAAATTAACATTTTTAATCGCATTCTCAGTATCACCAATAACGAACTGCGCAACAGCTAAATTTGTTAGCCCAGCGGCATAAACCGTATAATGCTCCCACCGAAGTCCCAGAGTCACAGCTTGTTCTGCATGTTGCATGGCTTCAACATGGCGACCTTGCATATTATAAAGCTCTGCGAAATTATTATGCTGTGAGCCCATAAAATATTTATTATCAGTTTTTTTGTAATAGTTAAATGACTTCTTTAAATAGTATTCTGATTGTTCAAACTTTTTAGCGCTGCGGTAAGAGTTCCCGATGTCGCCGTAAGTTAATGCAAGTCCTTCTTCGTCGTTCAATTCGCGATAACCCGCAATCACTTCGTTGTATATATCAATTGCAGTATCGTAACGAGAGGTGCGAAAAAATAACCCACCCACATTCATTTTTAGGTCGACTAAATCAACAGCACTGCCATGTATTTTATAAAGGGATTCAGCTTGTTGATAGCTTAACAGTGCATCTTTCATTTCATACATAGCAGCCTGCACTAGACCTATATTGTTATACATATGAGCCAATGCTAGAGGCTGTTCTGATGTTTGATAATATTCTTTTACTTTGTCATAAAAAATTAGCGCTTGTGGGTAGTTACTCTTGTAATAATAAACCACGCCAATGGCTTTATTTATTTTAGACTCAATGTTATCTAAGCCCTGCCCATTAATTCGAAGGCTGGCCTCTTGCAACACCTTTAAAGCGACTGTTAACTCTTTGAGTTCAACATAAATTCGAGCTTGAGTGAGTGCTATTTCAGCACGTACACTTGGGGTAAGGCGGTGGGATTGTAATAACTGTTCTAAACTTAAAAGCGCTCGCTGTTTGTCTTCAAGAGCAACAATTTCGTTTAGCTTTTGTTGCAAGTTTTCTGATATTGCAGCAGGCGCAGAAATACTCCAGATGGTTAACCAGCTAAAAATAATGATTAGCTTTACAAAATATCGCACTGGGCACCTCAGGCTCTGATCTGCTGATTACTGGAGTTTTAAGGGAAAATAACACTATAACTCATACTAAAATATAATTACTTAAATAGCTATTATCTCTTGAATACAAATATTTACGAGCTACACGACAGCATTGAACATCCCGGTTTGTCCCTCGCCCAATCAGGGCGTTTTTGTGCATAGCGCTCAAATTCAGGCTGCTCATCATAAGGAAATTGTAACAGTGTTTGCAGCGTTGCTATTTCACTAAAATCCCCTTGTTCGGCGGCGGTAATTGCTTGCTGAGCAAGATAATTTCGCAGAACATATTTAGGGTTAACTTTATTCATTGCCGCAGAACGGCGTTCGTCCGAAATGTTTTGTGTGCTAATTCGCTCTAAATAGGCGGTTAGCCATTGGGCTAGTTGCGTTAAATAAAGTTCATCAACCTGCTCTAAATTATAGTAACAAGGTGTAAAACATTGTAATAATTGTTGTGGTTCATCTACAGGCTGTTGCTGCTTTAACGTTGCCAGAGTACGGAAAAATATCGTCATATCCGTTTCTATCGCCATCAAGAGCGTTTCAAGTTGCTCAATTAATGGCAAATCTGCTGCTGAATACTGCACTAAACCTAGCTTACTCGCCATCATATGTGTCCATTGTTGTTGATAGTCAGTAGCAAACTCAGCTAAAAGTGCTTCTAACGGCTCAGCTTCATCAACTAACGGGTAAATGGCATTAGCCAGTTGAAATAAATTCCACTGCGCAATCTCACCTTGGCGACCAAAACAATAACGCTTGCCTTGAGCATCAGTAGTATTAGGTGTCCACCCCAAATCAAAGTTATCCACCCAACCATAAGGTCCATAATCTATCGTCTCACCAATAATCGACATATTGTCAGTATTCATTACGCCATGAACAAAGCCTACACGTTGCCACGCAATTACTAATTCGCAAGTCCGTTGGCAAACCTCTTTAAACCAGGCGATGTAAACATCTGGGCCGATTAATGTAGAGTCTGATAATAAATGGGGAAAATCATGCTTAATGGTAAAATCAGCTAAGCTTTTTAACAACGCCATATCCTGACGCTTCGCGGCCAGCTGGAAGTTACCAAAACGCATAAACGATGATGAGACACGACACACCACAGCTCCAGGTTCGGCTGCGGCTCGGCCATCATAGAACATGTCTCGAACTACCTCATCCCCAGTCAAACAAAGGCTTAAGGCTCGAGTCGTTGGAATACCTAAATGAAACATCGCCTCAGAGCACAGAAACTCCCTCACCGAGCTTCGCAATACTGCACGGCCATCGGCGGTACGTGAATAAGGTGTCGGTCCAGCACCTTTTAGCTGTAAAGTTTGATGCCCCGTCGGGGTGACGACCTCTCCAAGGTTAATCGCCCGTCCATCACCAAGCTGACCAGCCCAGTGACCAAACTGATGTCCGCCATAACACATCGCATAAGGTGTCATGCCATCAAGTAAGCCATTACCACTAAATACTTTACTAAATAATGGCTGTGCCAAATCATCACAGTCAAAACCACAAGCAATTGCAACATCATAAGATACAGCGACTAGCTGCGGCGCTGCCGTCGGGGTGGGCATCGCTAAAGAATAGGCGGCATCAAATACCTGACGCACAAAATTTTCAGGCTCAAGATCAGCCGTTAACTGTGTGACAAAGCGGTTATCAAAGGTGAGTTTATGCTGTAGTGATGAAGTCATTAGTAATCTGTGAAAACGTGTATTTTCCCTATCATAACAACCCCCCTGAAATTAACTAACAAAAATTAAATTATTAGTTGACTTAACTTTCAGCAAACCGCAGTATCGATAGTCTGTTTAATCAAAAAGTAAACAATTAATGCTTAATCTAATTTGCCATACACAAATTGCTTGGATGCGCTGGTTGCGAGTCAATCACCTGCGTAGCTCGGGACCGTGGCAAAGATAAATTAACCTTAATATTCATCTTATTTTTAAAGCCGCAGCCTTCACCCTGCGGCTTTTTTTGTTCTAGCCCAGAGAGTTTCAGCTGCTCATATAACTACAGAAGTAACAAGCAAGGAGTGAATGAAATGAAAGTGCCTATCGCCTATTTGAGCGTTATTTTAATTTGGTCAACAACACCACTCGCCATCATTTGGAGCAGCGAGAGTGTCCACCCAACCATGGCCGTATTATTACGCATGCTTATTGCTGCTGTTTTAGGTAGTTTTCTGTTAGTGTTAATGCGCATCAAATTACCGATGTCGACAACGGCACTGCGCCTTTACGCTTATTCTGCCCTAGGTATTTATGGTGGCATGATGTGCGGTTACTTTGCTGCCGCTCATGTCAGTTCCGGCATGATGTCATTAGTCTTTGGCTTATCTCCTGTAGTCGCCGGATTATTAGCCCCGAAAATTTTAAATGAAGCAAAACTAAGTCCGGTTAAATTACTTGCTTTAGTGGTTTCATTTTTAGGCTTAGCTATTGTCTGTTGGGATAAGTTAAGTACAGGACAAACCAACCTTTTTGGCATGTCTCTGGTGATTATTGCGATGTGTTTTTTCAGCCTCAGTTCGGTCTTGGTAAAAAGTGTCACTATTAGTATTCACCCACTAGCGACAACCATTGGCGCACTGTATTGCTCGCTGCCATTTTTTGCCTTAACCTGGTTAATTACCGATGGCAGTTTCAACACTGAGCAATGGACGAGTCAGTCAATCGCAGCCATTGTCTACCTGGGTATCTTTGGTTCTCTAATTGGTTTTATCGCTTACTTTTTTGTCTTGCAAAAACTCGATACCAGCACCGTTGCTTTGATCACGTTAATCGCGCCAGTATTCGCTGTCACATTAGGCGTCTTGCTTAATGGTGAGAGTATCAGTTACAGCTTACTCATTGGTGCGGGGTGCATTATGTTAGGACTTAGCATATATAATTGGGGAGAGAAACTCTTTAAAAAGCGGACTGTAAGTGTGCTAAGCAGTAAATAAAGTATGAGGCTACTGACGAAACTCAGTAGCCCGTATGATTAAATCTTATAATCAATAGCAAAAGCCACTTGCCGGCCATGATTCATAAAACCAACCGATTGCTCAAATTGTTTATCAAACAGGTTATCAATCGCAAGAGATAAACGCAGCTGCTGGCTCAACTGCCAACCACCACTCACATGCCACTGCAAATAACTCGGAAGCGTTAGCTCTCCTGTCGCAATCGAACTATCGAAAAATTCGCTGCGATAGTCACTTCGTATATTGGCATCGAATTGCTGCCACTGCATATTGATAGCCGCACCTCCAGACCATTGAGGTCTGCGGCGTAAGTTTACCTGACTGCGTTTGATATCGCTGTCTGTATAGGTAACATTAAAGGCAATATCAAGCCACGAATTAACCGCGTGGTTCACCCCCCACTCCCCTCCTGTCGCATCGACAGCGCCACGATTAACTGCTTTAAACATGACTGGGTCAAAATCAACTAAGTTAGTATAGCGATTATCAAAAATGACTAAGTCCATAGTCAACGATTCATCATTGGTATAGTGCCAGCCTAATTCGTAATTTTCGCTTGATTCAGGCTTTAACTCGCTATTACCTATTAACGGATGTGCAAGGGAGAAAAAACTCGGTAGTTTATAACCTTCACTATAATTAAACGAAACCTGATGCGCTGGAAGAAACTGCCAAGAAAGCCCAACTTGATTTGCTAAATCAGCAGAGAATTCAGAAGGGTTTTCATAGCGTAGTCCAACGCTCAAGCTTAATTTTCGCCACTGTTTTTGTGTTTCAATGAAAACGGATGATACTTGCTGTTCCAATCTAAAGTTAACTGGAACCAACATCCCAAAATCTAAGTTGCCTTGATTTTCACCAACCGCATCACGGTGACTAACCCCTGTGACAACTTGCCAGTCAGCGTTGGCCAACCAGTGAGCGTATACTTGCGCTTCGGCACGTCGATAGGTCGATTCAATTAAGCTCGCTGGTACTCCAGAATACACACCATTACTAATCCCCGGATGGTTTGAAGTTTCTTGCTGTCGTTGCCACGATAAAGCAAAATGTAATGACTCATATAAGCTCTCTGAGTCCCCCAATAGCTCACTACTTAAACCCGCCATGACAAAATCACTGCTACGCAATTCTGGTGTGCGCTTTTGAGCATACAACTCGCCGCCACTATCTTCTGCCAGCGAAGCCGCTTCTCGATCCCCGACTAGCAAAGAGAATCGATGGTTAAGCCGCTCTCCTAAACTATTAAGTGTTATTAATGCTTGCTTATCCTTTGCCTTTGACCAGGTATAATATTCAACCTCTGAAGAAGAGACATTTACCAAAGCCGTTACTTTTTCTGTTAAGTTTCCTGTTAAGGTCACATCCATTTGACGGTAATCGTCACTGCCTAATTTGGCCTGCAATATAGCTTGCGAGGCGCTAGGCTGCTTTGTAATAAAGTGAATCACACCACTAATCGCTTCACTACCATAAATGGCAGCCACCCCACCTCGATAAACTTCAACACGCTCAATGGCTGCAACACTTAAGCGATTAAAGTCAAATCCTCCACCACGACTGTTGGTCGAGTCATTGACCACCACATTATCAATCATGATTAACGTAAAGTTTGATTCGCCACCACGAATTGAAATATATGATTGCCCAGTACCAGCACTCGTTTGCGAAAGACTGACATTGGGTAATAGCTGAAGTAAGTCGGTCGTGGATGCCGGATTGAGGTTGTCAATTTGTTCGCGAGAGATCACAGAATGACTGCTCAGGGGGGGCTTAGCTAAACGTGTACCAACGATTGATAGCTGCTCTACCACTCCATCATCTATTGTAGTTTTACTTTGAGTATTCGCCCCCACTGTTTCAGCAGCAGATGCACCACTTGGTAGAAAAGAAAGAATCAAGGATGATGCTAGGGTGTAACGCATTAGGTCTTTCACATAAAGCTCCTTGTAAAATAAAAATAACCGACTTTGTTCTAAGTAAAATGATCATGCCTGTATAAAAAGTCTACACTCTAAATAAAACATTGCTAATTATTAGTAACTCTTTGATAAGGATAATTTAGTGGATAGACAGCAGATAAAGATTTCAGGGATCGTTTTTGTTGGCCAAATGGTATTAATGATTCTCGCTATACTAAGCGCCTATTACTACACTCGTAGCCATGATTTAATTCCCAAATCGATACTCAAAGTGCCTAGTGTGCATGTCAGTCGAGACGATTTATGGCACATAGCTAAGATTTTTGCCGGTTGTTACTTCATCCAAATTAGTTTGAGCCTCTTGCACCTGCGCAGCCATGCCTTTGCTTCAACAGCGCGTTTTGCCACAGAGTATATTTATTATTTATGGGCGTATACCACAGCATCGTTATATATTTTTATTGCAACAACGATTAATTACGATGCTCAACTAGTAGCAGCAATCGGGCTATTTTCAACCATTCTCTATGCATTAAGCTTGTTAAGCTGGCAGATAATATGGTTACAGCAACCGTTTTTTAAAACATTAACACAGGCGATAATCAGTTTATTTAAACGCTTCGCTACGCTCTCAGGCATCCTTGCACTAGCCTATTTCATTACCCCGTTATTATTAGGTAAAGCCTTTACCTCTGATCGAGACGTCGCTAATAAGATTACCCAATGGCGCATTTGGTTTAACCCCGTTGACTCCACGCCTTGGGGGTTTAAAAATGTCGTCCCCCAATTTAAGTTTCATCAACCTGTCATTGCAAAGCCAGCAAACCCATTTAATAACACTCTTTATGTACTCGAACGCTTTGGTGGTGTTTACAAAGTCGCGATCGAACACACCAAACAGCCAGAAAAAATATTAGACATTTCGTCATTACTTGGTGAAGTAGAAATTGAAAACGGCGCTGTCGGGCTCGCTTTTAACCCATTAGATGTTACTAGTGATAATCAGCCCACTCGCGCTTATCTTTATTACACTGACACTCGTAGTGCTAATACACAGTTTAATCGTTTATCGGTATTTGACTTAACCTTATCGACACAGGATGAGCGCTTAGCCTCTGAGAAAATTATTCTACAACTCGAACGGGTTAATGACGGTTTTCATAATGGGGGGTCGGTTGAATTCGGTCCTGACGGTTACCTGTACCTAGGATTAGGCGAAGGAGTTCACCCAAAAAAAATCCTCTCCCTTGCTGATACTCTGCGCTCGGGGGTAATTCGCATCGATGTCAATCAGCAGTCATCAAACATTGAGCTTGCCACCGAACAACCCAATCATATAATCGCGCAGCATTATCGTATTCCTGTTGATAATCCGTTCATTGGCAACTCTAAGGTTCGTGATGAATATTGGGCCGTTGGATTGCGCAATCCATTTAGGTTTAGTTTTGACTCAACAACCTCACAGTTATGGCTTGGCGACGTAGGTTCTACAGTATGGGAAGAGATTAATCGCATCGAAAAAGGAATGCACTATCAGTTTCCGCATGTTGAAGGCCTACCTCATGCCGATAGTGAAAGAAATAATCTCGGCTTAGTTGAGCAAAAACCTTTCTACACTTATCAACATACCGCCTACGATCGAGCGGTAATTGGTGGAGTCATTTATCGAGGGCAGCAATTAAAAACACTAGTAGGACAATATATTTTTGCTGATAATTACTCGGCAAAAATGTTTTCACTCGACCCCAACAACCAGCAGAGTGAAGTAAGGTTTATTGCCCGCGCCAATCAATATGCTCAACGTGGCATTAGTTCTGTGACTCAATTAAATAATGGCGAAATCCTGATCACTACCCTTGGTGCCGCTTCTGAACCTTCAGGGCAAGTACTCCAGCTAGTGCCTATAGAACAAGCCAATGTGATTGAAGATACCCCTGATGACACCCCACCAGCAGGTTACGATGAAAAGATTGTTGCTAGCTTATTTGCGGTAAATTGCGCGCGTTGTCATGGCGTAAAAGGCGATGGTGATGGCCCTGATGCCAAGGCGCTGGGGGTACCGTTACCGGATTTCACCTCACCGTTGTATCACTTTAAAACCTCGGCTGAAGATATCGAATTAATTATCAATAAAGGTGGTCCAGCGGTCGGCAAGAGCCCGTTAATGCCACCTTGGGGAGGCTTTTTAAAGCCCCATGAAGTTGAATACTTAGCCATTTATATACAGTCGCTACCGAGTAAGCATCACCACCATTAGCGCTAAAGGTATGTCACTGTTAATTATTGCGATTTGTTAATGGCAGCGGATCTTTGATGTGCTAAGGCGAGTTACTGACTAATGTGAGGCTTGCTTGAGCACACCAGTTACTTTTCTTTTATGAAATACATCCATGTATTTCCCCCTTGGGCAGCTTTGCTGTACAAAATTGTTCCAGACAATTTTGTGCTTCGCCAAAAAAAGTAATAAAAGATTAAATTGCAGGGAGCAATTTAAGACAGCTTTAGCTGGTCCGTAGGACAAATAACAAGGATGTTATTTGCAAAGGCGACCCGTAATTTAATTGCTGATCTTTAAGTGAAAAGCTGTCTTAACGTCACCGATTTTGATGCGCATCCATACGCCAAAATCTAAAAATTCGTCCCTGAATTTTTCTCCTAACAGCTCTCCCCTTAAAGGCAATTAATACCGGGGCATACCTCATACCAAAGAGTAACCCACCATGCTTAACACATTGAATTTGAATCAATAAACACATGTGAAACAGTTGACTGCGATAAAGCCGCGCTAAAGGGGTAATGCAATAACACAATTAATAGCAAAACGACAAACTGACTAAGACGTTTTGCTATTGTATCTGCCTGATAATTTTAATAATCTGTTTGGTCGGCTAATTATCTAGTACTGTGTATGAAAGACTCACCCAAACAGCTATTTTTTAAAGGCGTATTCGATGCGCTGCCACTGATTGTTGGCGGCGTTCCTTTTGGAATCATTTTTGGCACC
Organism: Psychrobium sp. 1_MG-2023; assembly: GCF_030689115.1. Taxonomy (NCBI): domain Bacteria; kingdom Pseudomonadati; phylum Pseudomonadota; class Gammaproteobacteria; order Alteromonadales; family Shewanellaceae; genus Psychrobium; species Psychrobium sp. 1_MG-2023. The sequence goes on from NZ_JAUYVJ010000009.1 coordinate 55,242, forward strand.
CTAGCACTCAATGCTGGACTTGATGGTTGGCAAACAATGGGGTTATCAAGTATCGTCTTTGCTGGCTCAGCCCAATTTGTCGCGGTAGGAATGCTAGCAGCGGGTACGTCGATCGGTTTTATTGTTGGCGCGACTCTGATTGTTAATTTACGTCACCTTATCTATGCGGCCAGCATGCTGCCTTACGTCAAGCATCTGCCACAGCGCTGGCGTATTCCATTGGGCTTTTTACTCATTGACGAAGTGTTTGCCGCCACTTACCCTCGCCATCTTGATAACCCTGACTCGGCGAATAATCATTGGCATTATTTAGGTGTTGGTGTGGCTTTTTATGTCAGCTGGAATCTGGCGACCTTAGTGGGCTTATTCTTTGGCAGTAACATTGAAGGCATTGGTGAGTGGGGCCTAGACTTTGCAATGTCCGCAACCTTTATCGGTATGGTGATGCCTCACTTAATTAATCGACCAATGATTATCGCGGTGTTGGTCAGTGGAGCATTAGCCGTCGTATGTTATGACTTACCGCATAAACTCGGTCTGGTTATCGCTTCAGTCGTTGGCATGGCTACTGGCTATATACTTGAACAACAAATGAAGGAACAGTAATGAATATTTGGCTACTCATTGCGTTAATGGCACTAGTGACTTTCAGCATCCGTTATGCGTTATATGCCAGAGCGAACGCGATTAGCTTACCACCCAAGTTAGAGCGAGCACTAAAATTTAGCGCCCCCTGCGTGTTAACCGCAATTTGGGTTCCTGCGGTCTTAATGCCACAAGGCGAGCTGGCGTTATCACTAGATAACCCTTATTTAATTGGTGGCGCTGTTGCCGTTGTCATTGGCTTATGGAAAAAAAATATTCTCTTGACCATTGTGCTCAGTATGCTGACCTTCTTCAGCTATAAAGCACTAATGTTGTAAAAATACATAATTAATACCGCAAGATAACAACAAGCTGGTATTTTTTCGTCATAAATACGAATTTTTTTGCCACTTAGATCACATTTTCTTGTAAAATAGACACCGATTTTTTTGGCGTTTAGCCAGAAACACACTATTCCTAAAAATTATTACCTAATCCAATTCTTTAATGATTTGAATTTATTAATAATTTTTAACTTACTTTGACTAATGAGGCTTCATAAAACATGTCAGCATCAAGACCTATCAAACGCGCTTTATTAAGCGTTTCAGATAAAAACGGTATCGTAGAGTTCGCTCAAGCATTAAGCGCAAAAGGTGTAGAAATTCTTTCTACTGGCGGTACTGCCAAATTGCTGGAAGCTAATGGCATTAAAACCATCGAAGTTTCAGATTACACTGGCCACCCAGAAATCATGGACGGTCGTGTAAAAACATTACACCCTAAAGTACATGGCGGCATCTTAGCTCGTCGCGGTGTTGATGAAGCAGTAATGAGCGAAAACAACATCAACCCTATCGATATGGTTGTTGTTAATTTATATCCATTTGCTGACACTGTAGCAAAAGAAGGTTGTTCATTAGAAGATGCGATTGAAAACATCGATATCGGTGGCCCAACCATGGTTCGTTCTACAGCGAAAAACCATAAAGACACCACCATCATCGTTAACGCATCAGATTACGATCGTGTTATCGCTGAAATGAATGAAAATGACGGTGCAACAACGTACCAAACACGTTTTGATTTAGCGATTGCCGCCTTTGAGCACACAGCCGCTTACGATGGCATGATTGCAAACTACTTCGGTACTATGGTGCCTTCACACCGTGAAGAAAGCAGCGAAGAGTCAAAATTCGCTCGTACATTCAACACGCAGTTAGTTAAACAACAAGATTTACGCTACGGTGAAAACAGCCACCAGCAAGCGGCGTTTTATGTTGAAGCGAACCCAGGTGAAGCATCTGTTTCTACTGCTAAGCAACTTCAAGGTAAAGCCTTATCATTTAACAACATCGCTGACACGGATGCGGCACTTGAATGTGTTAAAGAGTTCGCAGAACCAGCTTGTGTTATCGTTAAACACGCTAACCCATGTGGCGTTGCAATCGACGACAACATTCTTGGGGCTTACGATCGCGCCTTTAAAACTGACCCAACGTCAGCTTTCGGTGGCATCATTGCCTTTAACCGCGAATTAGACGCAACGACTGCTGAAGCTATCGTTTCTCGTCAATTTGTTGAAGTTATCATTGCGCCAAGCATCACTGACGAAGCACAGAAGATCGTTGCAGAAAAGAAAAACGTTCGCCTTTTAGAGTGTGGTGAGTTCTCAGACAAAGCGGCTGGTTACGACTACAAACGCGTTAACGGCGGCATGTTAGTTCAGGATAAAGATTTAGGCATGGTTGGTTTGGACGACCTAAAAATCGTTTCTAAACGTCAACCAAGCGAGCAAGAGCTAAAAGACTTAATGTTCTGCTGGAAAGTGGCTAAGTTCGTTAAATCAAACGCTATCGTTTATGCACGTGACGGTATGACTGTGGGTGTTGGTGCAGGCCAAATGAGCCGTGTTTACTCGGCTAAAATTGCAGGTATCAAAGCAGCAGATGAAGGGTTAGTGGTTCCAGGTAGCGTTATGGCTTCTGATGCGTTCTTCCCATTCCGTGACGGTATCGACGCAGCCGCGGCCGCTGGCATTAGCTGTGTCATTCAACCAGGTGGTTCGATTCGTGATGAAGAAATCATCGCGGCAGCGGATGAGCACAACATGACAATGATCTTCACTGGCATGCGTCACTTCAAACACTAATTTAACGTTATCGATTAGTTAAAGCTGGTGCTTAGTTAACTCACTGTTGAGTAACTAAGCATCAGTTTTTTGCCAATTGATGCCACTTAATTTTATTAAGGATTTCCCATGAATGTATTAATTATTGGTAGCGGCGGTCGTGAGCATGCATTGGCATGGAAAGTAGCCCAAGCTGAAAAAGTAGCTAAAGTATTTGTAGCTCCTGGCAATGCAGGCACGACTTTAGAAGACAAGCTAGAAAATGTTGCTATTGATGTTAACGACATCGAAGGCTTAATCGCTTTTGCTAAAGCTAATGACGTTAGCATGACGATTGTTGGCCCAGAAGCACCATTAGTGATCGGTGTGGTTGACGCTTTTGAAGCCGCTGGCCTTAACTGTTTTGGCCCTCGCCAAGCAGCAGCGCAATTAGAAGGCTCAAAAGCCTTCACTAAAGATTTCTTAGATCGTCAAAACATTCCAACAGCTTGGTACCAAAACTTCACTGAAATTGAGCCAGCATTAGCTTACGTTCGTGAAAAAGGTGCACCAATCGTGGTTAAAGCTGACGGCTTAGCGGCTGGTAAAGGCGTTATCGTTGCGATGACCCTTGAAGAGGCGGAAGATGCGATTAAGGACATGCTAGCTGGCAACGCATTTGGCGAAGCGGGCAGCCGTGTCGTTATCGAAGAGTTCTTAGACGGTGAAGAAGCTTCATTTATCGTGATGGTTGATGGCGACAACGTCTTACCAATGGCAACGAGCCAAGATCATAAACGTGTAGGTAACGGCGATACAGGCCCTAATACAGGTGGTATGGGTGCATATTCACCAGCGCCAGTAGTGACTCAAGAAATTCATGATCGCATCATGAACGAAGTCATTTACCCAACGGTAAACGGCATGAAAGCAGAAGGTAACACCTACACTGGTTTCCTATACGCTGGTCTTATGATCATGAGCGATGGCACACCGAAGGTTATCGAATTCAACTGTCGTTTCGGTGATCCTGAAACACAACCTATCATGATGCGTTTACAATCTGATTTAGTTGAATTAGTTGAAGCCTCTTTTGCTAAGAAACTAGACACGGTTGAAGCGAAGTTTGACTCTCGTGCCGCTGTAGGGGTAGTACTTGCGGCTGGCGGTTACCCAGCAAGTTACCCGAAAGGTGATGTGATCACAGGAATTGCACCAGCCACGAGCGACGCTAAAGTATTCCACGCCGGCACTAAGATGCAAGGTGATGATATCGTGACTGCTGGTGGTCGTGTGCTATGTGCTACAGCTTTAGGCGAAACAGTGACAGCGGCTCAAGAGCGCGCTTATGAACTAACTAAACAAATTAGCTGGGATAAAGCGTTCTACCGTACAGATATCGCTTACCGTGCGATTGAGCGCGAACAAAGCTAACTTAAACTCTTTACATAGCTCTGCGATGCAGAGTGCAGTATCTGGTTATGCAAAAGCCACTAAACTTAAGCAACGTAAAGTACTTGGTTTAGTGGCTTTTTTGTTTTAACCCCTATTAGATTACTCAAGATACGTATACATAATAACGCCCTCTAGACCGTCATACCGGCATGCCTTTAGTCGGTATATTTATTTCGCACTCAATCTAATGATCTCACCATCATCAGTCGCAATAATTAATCGCCCTCGAGGATCACTAATCACATTGCGAATACGCTGCTCTTGTGCAAGTAAGTAACGGCGCTCTTTAGATATTCGGCCATTTTTAATTTTAATATGGTTTAGGTGCGTTAGCTTAAGTGCCCCAGCAAATAAATCCCCTTGCCATTGCTTGAACTCTTCACCTTGATAAAGTAGTAAGCTCGAAGGGGCAATGGATGGGGAATACACTTTAAGCGGAGTTTCAATACCCGTTCTGACCTTGCTTTCTCCAACGCGTAATGGCCCCCAATATTCTTTACCGTGAGACGTCACTGGCCAGCCGTAGTTTTTCCCAGGGTTAATCAAATTAATTTCATCCCCCCCTCGCGGACCATGCTCAATAGCCCATAGCCGATTCGTGTTAACATCAAAGGCAAGCCCCTGAGGGTTACGGTGTCCATAACTATAAATCTCTGGCAGTACATCCTCACGCCCGATAAAAGGATTATCTTGCGGCACGCTACCGTCGAGGGTTAATCGTAATATACTGCCAGCATGAGTCATTAAGTCCTGCCCATTAGGACGAACACCTCGGTCACCAACAGAGAAAAAAACATGCCCTTTATTATCAAAAGTAATCCGCGAGCCATAATGTCTGGATGTGTCACTGCGCGATTGAGTAACTAATATATCTTGCCACTGTGACAAAGCCGAACCTGTAAGCTTCGCTCTTGCCAACGTTGTTGCACCTTGGTTATTCACTGGCTTTGAATAAGTAAAGTAAAGCCAGCCACTCTGCTGATAATCAGGTGAAAGCTTCACATCAAGCAAACCGCCCTGCCCCCTTGCCATCACTTCTGGCAATCCAGTTACAGGTTGTTGCACACCGGTATTTACATTAACGATGACTGCGTTTCCTTGACGCAACGTTACTAAGAGCTGTCTTTCATTAAGCAGCACCATCCCCCAGGGAATAGCATTAACATCAGTTATCACGTCAGTTTTGATCTGATCTTTTGGCTCTGCAGAGAGCGATAAACTCGTTAGTACCTGACTAGCTATTAACCACAAGATTATATGACTCAACTTCATTGTTTATCCTTAAAATAGTTGCGAATAAGTAGGCCTAAGTATGAATTGATTGCTTCTTTAGTTGGCCTCTCTCTCTACTTTACTCTTAATCTGTTTAAGATCAAAAAATCAGCAGCAAGATATTGCTAGTGTTGTTTAATTAAGCATGTCAATTAATCACTTTTTTGCAAGTAAAAGGACGACTCATTGGGCGATACATTAAAAAAATTACTCACCTTTTTAATTGGTAGCATTCGAGATTTAGCCCCGATTATAGCGGTGGTATTGTTTTTCCAATTAGTGGTGTTGCAACAGCCGTTACCCAATGTGGGTCAGCTATTGTTAGGCGTAGTTTTCGTGCTACTTGGCTTAACTTTTTTTATTCATGGACTTGAGCAAGGTCTCTTCCCCATTGGCGAGTCGATGGCTCATGCCTTTGCCAAAAAAGGCAGCGTACCTTGGTTGTTGACCTTTGCATTTGCTTTAGGTTTTGGCACAACTGTCGCTGAACCTGCATTAATAGCAGTTGCAGCGGAGGCCGCTAAGGTCGCTGCCGATGGTCAACTCATTGGCTCAAGTGAAGAGGCGATGGCAAGTTATGCCAATGGTTTACGTATGAGTGTTGCGCTTAGTGTTGGTATTGCGATCTTGCTAGGCGTATTAAGGATCCTCAAAGGTTGGCCATTACAGTGGTTTATCATTGGGGGCTATATCTTAGTAGTTATTATGACGGGCTTTGCACCTGAAGCGATCATTGGCATTGCCTATGACTCTGGCGGTGTCACCACATCAACTATCACGGTCCCTTTAGTGACAGCTCTAGGCGTTGGCTTAGCATCATCGATTAAAGGACGCAATCCAATGATTGATGGCTTTGGTTTAATCGCATTTGCATCACTCACACCAATGATTTTTGTAATGGCGTACGGGATGATCACTTTATGAGTTTAGTAGAAATATTTAGCCAAATTGGCAACACTGTACTAGCTACATTACGTGATGTGTTACCAATTGCAGCAATCCTATTTGGTTTTCAATTTGCTGTTATTCGTAAACCTTTGCCAAACTTCACTAAAGTGATTGTCGGTTTTATCTGGGTACTTATTGGTTTGTCATTATTTTTAATCGGACTTGAATGGGCATTATTTCCATTAGGTCGCTTGATGGCACAACAGTTAACCGACCCGAGCTTTTTAACCGGAGTGACTGACGCCGCTGCGGCCGCTGCCGTTGCTTTAGATTGGCATGACTATTACTGGGTTTACTTATTCGCTTTTTTAATTGGTTTTGCCACGACAATCGCTGAGCCGTCTTTAATTGCCGTGGCAATAAAAGCCAATGAAGTTTCTGGTGGTGCTATTGGTATCTGGGGGTTACGACTATCAGTTGCGCTAGGTGTTGCTATCGGTATTTCTCTAGGCTGTTACCGGATTGTGGTCGGCGACCCAATTCATTGGTACATCATGGCAGGCTATGTTGTTGTCGTGTTGCAAACCTTAGTCGCCCCAAAACTCATTATTCCACTGGCGTATGACTCCGGTGGTGTTACAACCTCAACAGTCACTGTACCACTAGTTGCGGCGCTCGGCCTTGGTCTAGCAGAAACAGTGCCCGGGCGTAATCCATTAATTGATGGGTTTGGATTAATCGCATTTGCCAGCTTATTTCCAATTATGTCTGTAATGGCTTATGCACAATTAACACAGTGGCGCAGCCGTAAAGCTGCACCAGATGCTGAATTAAATGAAGAATAGGACAGATTATGCACTTTAAGTTAATCATCGCATTTAGCGAAGACAGCCGCACCGATAAGATCATGGATGCCGCACGAAAGGCTGGCGCCACCGGTGCAACAATCATCAATAATGCTCGAGGGGAAGGCCTCAACCAATCAAAGACATTCTTTGGTTTAACTTTAGATACGCAACGTGATGTGTTGCTATTCATTGTTGAGGAGCACTTAAGTCGGCATATTCTTGAACATATCAACGAGGTGGGAAAGTTCGACAAAAAGCCAGGCTCGGGCATGGCATTTCAAATCGATGTCGAAGACGCTGTTGGCGTTAGCCATCAAATAAATCAATTAAAATCTGCGGTGGAGGATGAATTGTGAACAAGACAACTCACATAAAAGCTCAAGATGTAATGTCTGATCAGTATATCTCTCTCGATGGTATGAAAACCGTCAGGGATGCGATCGAAGCGATGAAAAAGCATAATACTGACATTATTATCGTTAATAAGCGCAATGAACACGATGCTCATGGCATTCTTTTGCTCTCCGATATTGCAAAGAAGGTTTTAGCCAAAGATCGCTCACCGGACCGAGTCAATATTTATGAAATCATGACCAAGCCTGTAGTATCAGTGCCGCCATTAATGGATGTACGCTACTGTGCACGTTTATTTGAACGCTTTGGACTAGCTTACGCGCCTGTTATTGGCAATGAAGAGGTACTTGGTATCGTCGGTTATCGAGAGCTGGTTCTGCATGAATTAGAAACACTCTAAGTCAAAATAAGGTGACGATGGTCAATTTATTGTCACCTTTTTTTGCTTATATTATCCACACCGTAAGCAATACACCTTCATAAACTACCACCACAACTCCACTTCAAAAATAACAGTAACAAGCTGATTTTAAATTATTTAAACCATTCCTCCGCTCTCAAGCACGATACTTTAGAATGAGTCACCTACACCTTTAGTATAACATTTGATTTATTCATATAACTAAAAAGTAACAGCCATAGTGTAACAAAAACGTTAGAGTACCCATCGTTTTTGTATATAAAATGTTACAAAAAACCATCTAATAATAATATTAAGTATTAATAGTCGAGACAATCATATGTTGAAAAAAATTGTAACAGGAGTTTCTTTAGCTCTTGCAACAGGAAGCGTCGCTGCTCAGGCCGAGCTTAATGTCGTCAATAATGACAGCGCTATTCAGAACCTAAAACCTGAAATTAAAACAGGTCACACGGGTCACATTCAAGCAAATGGCGAATATAAAGGCGGTAGCGAAGAAGTTGCTCGTAAGCTTCACGTAGGTAACTTATTAAATGTTGCACGTGGCGCAGAAAGTGGTTCAGGCGAAGACTCTTCAGCGCCTGGCGTTGCTACAGGTCGTGAATGGACAGGCCCTGTAACAACCGATCGCATCTTAGCAATCCTCATTGATTTCCCAGACTACCCTGTTAATGCTGTTACGCCTAACCTTACGCGTAACTACTACCCTGACTATTCTGTTGAACATTATGAAAACATGCTGTTCTCTGAACATGGCTACACGGGTCCTAACGGTCAAAACCTTATTAGTATGCAGCAATACTTTGCTGACCAATCAGGCGGTTCATATAACGTTGTAGGTCAAGTTGCTGGCTGGTACCGTGCACAATTTAATGCAGCACATTACGGTGCACCAACAGCGAATGGCCGTAAAGATAGCCGTGTTGGTGACTTAGTGTTAGAAGCGATTACTCAAGCAGCCCAAGATCCAAATATCGACCTTAGCTACTTCGACCAAGAAGATCGTTATGACTACGATAACGATGGTGACTTCCGTGAACCAGATGGCATTATCGATCACATCATGGTTTACCACTCATCAATTGACCAAGCTGCTGGTGGTGGTGCGTTAGGTGCAGATGCAATCTGGTCTCACCGCTCTTCTGTTGGCTTTAAAGAGATTGGCGACACAGGCTACCGTATTCACGATTACACCGTTCAACCTGTCGATGGCGCAGCGGGTGTTTCAGCTCACGAATACGGCCATGACTTAGGCTTACCTGATGAGTACGATACAAAATATTCAGTGGATGGTTTAAGCACATTACAGCCAGCACCGGGTTCTCTAGTGGGTCATTGGTCAGCAATGTCTAGTGGTTCATACGCGGGTGAGATCTCAGGCACAGCACCAACAGGTTTAAGCCCTTTTGCTAAGCAGTACTTACAAGCTTCATTAGGTGGTAACTGGTTCGTTGGTACTAACCTACACGCTGATGATTTATCTCCAGCTGGCGCAGTATACAAATTAGATGCTGCATCAGTACGTGGTAATAACAATGACTTCATTCGTATTGATTTAGATGATAAGCCTGTTCAACGCCTAGCGCCAAATGATGGCCAAGGCTTCATTAGCTCAGCAATTCCAGATTCAAACCTATCGATTCAGACCATCGACTTTGCACTGGATTTAACAACTGAAACAGCTGCTAATCTAACATTTACCGCTGACTACGACACTGATAGCAACAACTCTCTAGCTCAAGTACGTGTTATCCATTCGTCTGGTGCTTACGTAATGAGAGGCAACATCACTGATACTAACGCTCGTTTCTCACAATTTATTGGTCATGGTTTCCATGGTAAATCTGACGGCCGTGTTAATGCAGAGTTTGATTTAAGTGCTTTTGCTGGTGAGCAAATAACTGTTTCTCTTCAATATTGGGCATTTGAAAGTGGTTACATCGGTACAATGTTTGATGACATCGAAGTAACTTCAAACAATGGCACATTAGCAAGCTTTGATGCAGATAATGCTAATAACGATGGCTTAGTAATTAACGGCTTCGAACCTTCTAACGGCGTATTTGATTACCCACATTACTACCTAGTAGAGTGGCGTCAGCATAAAGGTGTTGATGCAGGTCTAGCACGTGGTGACTTTGGCGCAAGCTACACACCTGGTATGTTAGTATGGTATGTAGATACTTCTTACCGTCCAGAAAATGGTGGCAACAAAAACACTGTAACTCAAGGTGATAACTCTGTTGCAAACCACCCTGGTGAAGGTTGGTTAGGTTTAGTTGATGCTGACCGTAACCCTATCTTATTTAGCAATGGCGAAATGGCTAACTCTAACTTACAAATTAGTGATGCAGCATTTAGCTTAGACTTACAAAAGCCATTTAGCTGGGTAAGCCGCTTAGGTACACTATCTGTAAATGATTGGTTCATTAACAACAACCCACGCTTTATCGATTGGGACGACTACTCAAACTACCTACGCCCAGCAACAGGCCGTAAGTTGCCTTCGCAAGGTATTATCATTGAAGTACTAGAGCAAGGCGCAGATAAAACTGTTGGTTCTATTCGAATTTCTAAGCACTGGTAATCATTCGCCTTTAGCTTACATAATCATCTCTAGCCATGAATAATGGCGTTCAAAAAACCTAATGTAATGTTAGGTTTTTTTTCGTCTTGAGTTTACTCACTTCAGTCGTTGGGGGGTCTTTTTCTACAAGAATTCTCATTAGACAAAAAACGATGTTTTGGTTAAAACACGGCGGAACAACGGATATTTCTCAAGCATAAAAAAAGCAGTAACCTCAGTTACTGCTTTCTTATTCTAAAGCGTTTGGTTATCACTTATGGAACGGGCGAGATAGCTCATTCACCGCTTTAATAAACGCACCAGCATTTTCAGGATCAACATCCAAATGGATACCATGACCTAAGTTAAATACGTGGCCGGTATTGTCTTGGCCGTATCCTTCAAGAATGGTTTGCACTTCTTGGCGGATACGCTCTGGTGAAGCGTAAAGCATTGAAGGGTCCATGTTACCTTGCAATGCCACTTTATCCCCAACACGCGCTTTAGCTTCTTTAATGTCAATGGTCCAATCTAGACCGATACCATCACAACCCGTTGCAGCAATCTCTTCAATCCACTGGCCACCATTTTTGGTGAATAATGTCACAGGAACGCGGCGACCATCGTTTTCACGCACTAAACCGTCAACGATTTTAGCCATGTAACGCAGTGAGAACTCACGGTAATCACGTGGTGATAAGATGCCACCCCACGTATCAAATATCATCACAGATTGTGCACCTGCAGCGATTTGAGCGTTTAAGTATAAGATAACTGAATCAGCTAGCTTATCTAGTAATAAGTGCATTGTTTGTGGTTCAGCAAACATCATACGCTTAATCTTAGTGAAGGCTTTAGAAGTGCCGCCTTCAACCATGTAAGTCGCTAATGTCCACGGGCTACCAGAGAAGCCAATTAATGGTACATCGCCATTTAAGCCTTTACGAATAGTACGAACCGCATTCATTACGTAACCTAGTTCGTCTTCAGGATCTGGAATACCAATCTTTTCAACATCACGAGCACAGGTAATTGGACGGTCAAATACCGGACCTTCACCTGTTTCAAAACGTAAGCCTAAACCCATTGCATCTGGTACAGTTAAGATATCAGAGAATAAAATAGCTGCGTCTAAGTCATAACGACGTAAGGGCTGTAATGTCACTTCACAAGCAAAGTCAGCATCACGACAAAGCGACATAAAGTCACCTGCATGTGCACGAAGTTCGCGATATTCTGGTAAATAACGACCGGCTTGACGCATCATCCATACGGGTGTTTGGTCAACGGGTTGCTTTAAAAGCGCACGAAGATAGCGGTCATTCTTTAACTCTGCCATGAAATTGTCCTAGATATGTAAGATAAAATTGGCGACATTGTACCATTGACCTAAGCCAAAAAACTATCTTAGATCAAATAGCAGCCTAAAGTATCAGATCATACGCTGAAAAAACTTGCTATCTCGACTATTCTAGCGCTTGATGTCTGGTTCTAATGATAAAACATGATCAATCATTTCTCTGGCGATCGTGTGACTGCCAGGGATATCTGGAAGGTTACTGGCATCAAACCAATCACCTGCAATTAACTCATGTGGGTCAAGCTTTATCTCCCCTCCCGCATAATCAGCTAGATAAGCAATCATCATATTATGTGGAAACGGCCATGGTTGAGAGCCAAAATAACGAATGTTTGTGACCTCTAAACCAACCTCCTCTTTCACCTCACGCGCGACTGTTTGCTCTAACGACTCCCCTACTTCAACAAATCCCGCTAAGACTGAATAGATATCGCCTCGATGACGCTTATTTTGCGCTAACAATACTTTTCCATCTTTGATTACAGCCATAATAACCGCAGGAGATATGCGAGGATAAGCTCGGTGGCCACAGCTACGACACTGCTGTGCGACCTCCCATGTAATAGCAGTCATCCGTTGGCCACATTGCCCACAAAATTGATGAGTACGAAGAAAGTGTGCAACTTGAACGGCTCGCCCCGCCAATAACGAGAGTTCGTGTGGCTGGTTAAGTAACACTGAACGTAAATCAACCCACAGCACTTGTTCATCAGCAATATGCTGATGTTGCAGATCAACCAAAATACACGGTGTATGCTGGTAATAACCTAGCAAATAACTCGGTGATTGTTGGTCAAACTGAATAGATAACTGTGCCAGTGTGCATTTCGGTAATTTAGTCTCATCAATGAGCATTAATTTATCATCACGACAAATAAACCAATATGCGAGGCGTTGTAGCTGAAGCTTTTTTATTTTTTTCATTGAGCAGCCTTTATTCCAACACTAACAAAAAACAAACAATATCAATTAATTAAGGAGCATCAAACCCATTATCAGCACTCCTTTAATACACTCAATCTAGATCTGAATCAATGTCACTGCGAATAATGATTGATTTAACGTGCTGCATATCTTAACTTAAGACTAAGCAAACATATAAGGAGATTCTTCTCATGCTAAAAAAAATAGAACAAGCACAGCAGCAATGGGGAGGTTCGAACCAGCTAATTGATACCTGGTTGAATAAACGTCAGGAGCTTATCGTCAATTATTGTCAAATTGCTGGTATCCCACCTTTTGAAGAAAATGCTCAGCAGTTACCTCAAGTCCAAGATATTACAGAGTTTTGTAATCGCTTAGTTGACTATGTCTCAACGGGACACTTTGAGGTTTATCGTGAAGTGGTTTCACAATGTGAAGTTCATGGTAAACAAAGTTTACATCATGCTGAACAGTTACTCCCTCAAATTACTGATTCTACTCAACTAACACTAGAGTTCACTGATAAATACGCAGAATCAAACCAAGAGGGTTGGGCGCATTTAGATGATCATTTATCTAAACTGATCCAAAGTCTTGAACAGCGTTTTGAGTTAGAAGATCAATTATTGTCTAACTTACATGAGAAACATAGCCAACCTGTGGAATAAATAGGCGCTAAAACCATGCAATTAAATGCCTTACAAAATCAGCAAGGCATTTAATGAGCGCTTAAAAGCTATAACCTAAGTTAAAGCTAATACCGACGCCCGTTTCTTCTTCGTCGACAATGTGACTAAATAAACGCTTATGTTCTTTTTCTCGGTAATAAAAAGCAACAAGCCCAAGCTCCCAGCCATCATTTTCAAACCCATCAAAATGATAGTTATACGTTACCCCAGCAAATTGAGTATCACTACTAAAAATACCATCTATCACACCAGCATTTAGCCCCCATGAGTGATGCTGATGGTCTGATATCACTGATTTCATACCTATCGAATATCCAGGAATGCCTAACGCGATAAAATACTTAGTCTGTTGCTGATCAATAATAAGCTGCCCACCGACGCCACCATATTGAGTGCCTAAGCCAAGGCCGAAATCAACTTCAGTACTCCAGCAAGACAATGACGTAAAACCACATAAACAAAACATTAAATTCTTAAACACTAATTCATCCTGATACATTTAATAACGCATCCAATGTAATAGTAATAACAATCATTTACAACAGCGACTCATCTTAAAATATAGTGTTTAAATAAACTCACAAGCTTTGCTCTGCCACACGTATACAATTGCGACCGTCCCGTTTCGCTTGGTATAGAGCGTTGTCGGCCTGATCCATCCAATGCTCTGGACCTTTTAATTCGTCAGAAAATGCAGCAATCCCCATACTAACGGTGAAATTGATTGCTTGCCCTAGCTCAACCACACAGGTTGCTTCTACATCACTTTTTATGCGCTGGGCAATACTTATCGCTTGCTGCAAATCAGTATCAGGTAATAAAATCGCAAACTCTTCACCACCATATCGACCGACTACATCAACCTGACGCATGCTTTTAGATAACAGCTGTGCTAAATGCTGAATGACCTTATCTCCAGCAATGTGGCCATAAGTGTCATTCACTTTTTTGAAGTGATCGATGTCAAGCATGATATGACATGCGCGGTTCGTTGAGCTGCGTGAGAGTCTAATAAACTCACGCTCAAATAATTCTTGCCAATATCGGCGGTTATTAAGTTGGGTTAACCCATCTTTTCGAGCCAAATGCTTTAACGCATCCCCTTTGACCTTTAACTGTAAAGACTTCTTACGGTGCGTATAAGCTAGTCGCATCGCAAGTAGTGTCATTATCGCCAAACCAATAGCGGCACCTTTAAAGTACAACAACCGAGTTTCAGCAAGTAACACCGCCTCTTTCTCTCGTTCTGCTATTTTAGCCAGCTCAGTTAAGTAGTTATAATTGTTATGAACTCTCGAATTACGCATTAAAGCAGATGCTTGCTCTAACTTCGCAATTCCTTGACTAATACGCCCTTGTTGAATATCAAAATAAGCTTCTATTCTCATTGAGTAGTGATTATTTTCAATCCTATTCGCTTGCTCATAACTAAGGTACTTTTCAAACGACGCTCGCGCTTTCTTAAAGTCACCTAACACAATATAAGTCATCGCTTTTTGCCGACCCATTTGTGCCAGCCATTCAGAAGAACCGCTCTTGGCATAATTTGTCGCTGCCAGATATGCTTCTCTAGCCTTTTCATAACTAGCAAACGACAAATTAAGCTCTGCCATCGATTTATAAATATCACCCAATTTATTGTAAGCAAAAAACAGTTCTGTTTTATCTTGCAACTTTTCCGCTTGCTCAAGGTATTCTAGCGCCAGCTCTAAGGCGAGTTCATTTTCTTGCATAAAGTCACTGAGGTAGCGAATAATATTGAACATTTCAGCATACTTTAAATAGGGGAATTTATGCGCTAAGACTAACTCAAGCTCTTGTTCAAAGTACGAAATTAATACCGTATTATTTTTTTCTGATTCACGAACGTTATGCAATACATAATATTTTTCAATCACCAACTCAGGACGCTTTTCTAATGCTAATAAATACTTAAATATTTGTGCCTGCTCTCCTTTAATTAAATCGAAATGTAATTGCACTAAAAAATCATCACCTAGATTACGGCGAGTTAAATACGCCTCAAGAGATTGCACCCGTGCTTCACGGTCACGCTGATGCATAGCCACAATAAGATACAAATCAGCGATCGTGCCTAAGGTTTTATCTTGATTAATAGCGCTAAGCTCTTTTAATGACAGTGCGTATTTTTTAAGGTTAGCAAAGTCAAAATAAGCCCTAGAGAATAAGATGAGCTGATAAGTTAGCTGTTGCTTTTTTTCAAGCGAGCGAGTGTTGGTAAGTTTTTTTTCAATGGCCAAAAAGCGTTGATTATAATCTGGAATATCGGTGCTACTAATTTTTTTAAATAACGCTTTAAACGCAATTCGCTCATCAGCAGTTAAAACGCCGTATTTCGAATCTAGAGCCCCCGATGAAAAGCACCATAACGTCAATAGCACCAAAACAGCTAATTTCTTCATAACCCTCGCCATATCACCGCCTCAACCGAGAACAGCTCTTTGCCTTTATACGTATTCGTACTCCTTCATTCTAGTATAGTCATTGTTACTAGCGAGACAGAATCAGACTCACTTTATACCAACTCTTTGTAGTTAAATGGCTCACTTAGTTATAAAGAAAACGCCGCCATCATTCGTATGAGACCGTAAAAGTAATCAGTTGTTAATGACAATTGGGATAACGACAATAAACACAAAAAAGCCTCGAATAGAGACTATTCAAGGCTTTTTTCATCACATTTTTAGGCTCGATAAACTTAAAATTTACAGCCTTAATGAATATTAGTGCGCGTGTCCGGCATGAGCGTCTGCTTTAGCTTCTACTGCATCGGCTGCTGCAACTTCGATTAATTCCACTTCAAACACAAGCGTTGAGTGAGCAGGAATACCGTTTGTGCCACGCTCACCGTACGCTAACTCTGAAGGAATTGTAAACTCAAATTTAGCACCAGGACTCATTAGTTGCACACCTTCAGTCCAGCCTGCGATGACGCCGCCTAATGGGAAGGTTGCAGGTTGGCCACGGTCATATGAGCTATCAAATTTTGTACCGTCAGTTAATGTACCTTTATAGTGAACTGTTACGCTATCAGCAGCGGTAGGTTTAGCACCCTCACCTGCTTGAATTACTTTATATTGTAATCCTGACTCAGTCACTGTGACGCCTTCTTTTTTAGCGTTTTCAGCTAAGTAAGCAATGCCAGCATCTTTCGCTTTAGCCGCATCTTCTTCTGCTTTAGCCGCACGAACTTCATTAATTTTCTTATCAAAAGCCATTAACGCTTCACGCGTCTGCTCTTCTGTCAATTGAGCGTTATTTGCAATTGCATCGGTGAAACCTTTAACGATTAGTTCTTTATCAGTTTCAACGCCAATTTCTTTTTGCTGCTCAATACTTTTATTAATGTAAGTTGCAACAGAAACACCAATCGCGTAAGCCGCTTTTTGATCTTCATTTTTAAACTCAACAACTTTAGGTTCAGCTGGCTTTTCAACTTTCTCAGCGTTACACGCTGTCACTGCAAAAAGGGCTGCTGCGACTGTAGAAATCTTTAACATTTTATTCATGAAACTACCTTTATAATTTTATCCATGCGCTGAATTAAACAGCTGCTATCGTGGTCAATATGTTTTATCGATGCTGTTTATGCCATACTCACCCTATTGGGTTCAAGCTTTTTACAAAGATAAATGTTGATTGCACTGCTTTTGCGCCATATTATCAATGATATCGACAACTCATCCCCCTATTGATTACAAAGACTGGCAAAAGTTCATGCGTAAACAAATATTATTGGCACTCTCAGCGATCTTAATGATTGCCTGCACTCAGCAAGATACTCCAACAAAAATGTGGGAGCATGCGACTGATGGTGCATTAGCTGCTGATATTGCACAAGACGGCTCTTTAGCATTAGTCTCATCGAGCTTTCACGATATCATCTTGTGGGACTTAGACGATAACAGTCAAAAACATCGTTGGGCACAGGGAGATGAGAACCTCGTTCTTTTTACCTCACTTTCGCCAAACAACAAATATGCCGTCACCGCGGAAAAAGACTCCTTTGCAGTCTGGGATGTCGAGTCAGGCAAGTCATTAACCTATACAAAACTACGTGAATCTAATATCCGTGATATCGTTATTTCAAATGATGGCGATGTACTTTACGGTAAAGTCAATGGTGTCGTCGTACACGTTAACATCTTTAGCGGACGACGTATTGAGTTCTTAGGTCATAGCGAAAAAATCAATTCTGTTGCCCTATCGCCAAATGGTCGCTACGCGTTAACTGGCGGCAGTGATTATGTTGCACTCTTCTGGGATACAAAAACTGCACAAGTCATTCATCGCTTTATTCATCCGTCACGCATCACTAAAGTAGCTTTAGATCCACAAGGACGCTTTGCATTTAGTGCCGGAAGTCAGCGTCAATCAAGTATTTGGGATTTAAAATCAGGTAAAGAGATTAGCCGTCTGCAGTACCAATCACGCTCGCGAGTATTCAGTGCCGTGCGTTTTTCAAATGACGGTAGTGAATTATTTACCGGCAGCCCAGGGCGGTTATTAAATCGCTGGGATGTCAGCACTGGCCAGCAGCTCGAACAATGGACAATTACCCCGCGTAAAGACTCTCGCCCAGTTAGCTCGGTAATTTTTGCCATTAGTGAATCAAAATCAGGTACAATCATCACCGAAAGTAGCTCAGGCTATGCAGAGTTTTGGACCCCTACGCCAAGCCAACCCCAGTAAGAGAAGACCATGAACGAAACAACACAAAGGCTTGACGATTTAGAAATGAAAGTCGCCTTTCAAGAAGATACTATCAATACACTCAGTGATGAGATTGCACTATTAAATGAGTTAATCGACCGCCAGCGCACTCAACTTGAATATCTGGCGACCCGTTTAGGGGAAATGTCACAGCCACCACTTGGCGCGCAAACACCAGAGCCACCACCGCCACACTATTAAGCCCAACCCGTTTAAGGTTTAAATACCCCAATCACTTGTTGTGGTTGGGTTGTTGCTTGAGCCACTGACTCTTCCACTTGCGATTGCTTATGGCCACACTCAACACATTCAATCTTTTCTACGTCATTCTCTTTATATAACATTAAGCTATCTAACTCATGACACTTTGGGCACTTGGCTCCAGCAATAAAGCGTTTTTTGCGTTGCAGCGACATTATCTTTCTCCGACTAAATTTATAGCCCCATGGTAACATAAGTGCTTAGTGATGCGAGGGCGTGATGGCCTGACGAGGTTGAGTTTTGTCCAATTGACAAGTTTAAAAGGGCAACACACTCTAGGTTAACAGCCCCATTTGCGGTATCATCTTCGCTAATTTCCCCTATAGATTTTTCGTGATGATAGTTTTAAAAGATTTACAATTACTGCGCGGCGGCAAAGAGTTACTAAAAGAAGCCAATGCCACCATTTATCCGGGTAGCAAAGCTGGTTTAGTGGGTGCTAATGGCTGTGGTAAATCGAGCTTATTTGCGTTAATTCGTGGTGAACTTCATCAAGATTTGGGCGACTTTACCATGCCATCTCAATGGCAAATTGCCTGGGTGAAACAAGAAACCCCATCCATGGAAACCAGCGCCCTTGATTATTGTATCGATGGCGATAGCCAGTATCGCGAATTTGAGCGCCGTTTAAAAATCGCAGAGCAGCAGGATGATGGTCACGAGATTGCAGAAATGCATGCCGCCATTGATAACATCAACGGCTATAGCATTGCTGCGCGTGCAGGCGAGTTACTTCACGGCTTAGGTTTTAGTGACGCCCAACTATCTTTACCCGTCTCTAGTTTTTCCGGTGGATGGCGCATGCGTTTAAATTTAGCGCAAGCATTACTTTGTCGCTCAGACTTACTATTACTCGATGAACCAACCAACCACCTTGATTTAGATACAGTGCTATGGCTTGAGAAATGGCTGCAAAGTTATCCGGGCACCTTAATTTTGATATCTCATGACCGCGACTTTCTTGATAACGTGGTTGATCAGATTATTCATGTCGAACAACAAACAACCTTTAGTTACAGCGGTAACTACAGTGCGTTCGAAAAACTGCGTAGTGAAAAGCTCGCTCTGCAACAAAGTATGTTTGAGAAACAGCAAAAAGAACGTGCGCACATGCAAAGCTTTGTGGACCGCTTCCGCTATAAAGCCAGTAAAGCCAAGCAAGCACAAAGTCGCTTAAAAGCTTTGGAAAAGTTAGAACAAATTGGTCCAGCCCACGTTGATAGCCAATTTAGCTTTAAGTTTTTTCAACCAGACCAGTTACCAACCCCATTAATCCAAATGGAAAAGTTATCTGCTGGCTATGGCGACATAGAAATCCTTAAATCTATTAAGCTTAATTTAGTACCCGGTTCGCGGATCGGTTTACTTGGACGTAATGGCGCTGGTAAATCAACGCTCATAAAACTGCTAGCCGGAGAATTAGAGCAACAATCAGGGAAACTCGTGCGTGCAGGCGACTTGACCATTGGTTATTTTGCTCAGCACCAGTTAGACTCCTTACGCAAACAAGATACAGCCCTAGAGCATATGGTGCGATTAGCGCCTGACAAAACCGAACAGGAATTACGAAACTACCTTGGTAGCTTTGGTTTTACTGGTGACATGGCCACTGCGGTTATCGCGCCATTTTCTGGTGGCGAAAAGGCTCGCCTAGCTTTAGCCATCCTAACTTGGCAGCGCCCTAACCTATTGTTACTCGATGAGCCAACCAATCATCTTGATTTAGAAATGCGCTTGGCCTTAACCATGTCTTTACAAAACTTCACCGGGGCGATGGTAATTGTATCGCATGACCGTCACTTATTGCGGGCAACGACAGATGATTTCTACCTTGTCGATAACAAACAGGTAGAGCCTTTCAATGGGGATCTGGATGACTATCATCAATGGCTAAGTGAACAGCAAAAAGAACAACGCAATGCCGATAAACTTGCTATTGCCAGTGAAAAACCAACTCAACCCACGACCAATAAGAAGATAAACCGCCAAGATCAAAAGCGTAAGCAGGCTGAGTTTAGAGCCAGCATTCAGCCACTGAAAAAGCAATTTGATAAAGTTGATAAGCAGATGGAAAAGCAACAACAACAGCTAGCTAGCATCGAAGAACAATTGGCTGATGTATCATTGTATCAAGCTGAGAATAAAAGCAAGCTTGCCCCGTTGCTACAACAGCAAGGTGAATTAAAATCGTCCCTTGAAGAGCTTGAAATGGATTGGCTAGAATTACAAGAACAAATCGAAGAGAAGCAAGCAGCTTTCGATAAGGAAATGAGCAATGAAGCTTAGTAGCGATGAGTTGTGGCAATATAGCCTTACCCACTACCCTAATGTCGAAAAGCTATTAATTGAACTGCAAGATACTTACCAGCTCAATGTTAACCTATTGCTGCTATGTGGCTATGCGCAATCTCTTGGTTGTGCTATTGATGAATTTCAGCTTCAAGAGTTAGTTAGCGAATCACACAGCTGGAATAAACGCCTCACGTCACCGTTTCGGGCGCTGAGGCGTTCATTAAAAGTTGAGCTTTCAGCCGAGCAATATCAAGATATGTTGACCATGGAATTAGCGCTTGAGCAAGAAGAACAATGGCGTTTAATTAATAGCCTACCGGAATTACCTAATAACAACCCGGAAGCGCAAGCGAATATTCTAGGCTGTTTAATCGCTAGTGGTGTCGCTCTTGAGAACTTATCATCAGACCACTTGAATCAGCTATTTGCCATCGGGCAGCCACCAGCCCGACATTAAGTCTTAAGCGTCGCTATGGATGCCAATAGGCTTAGCTGACAAAATTTGCTATATTATAACTTCGTTTTAAGATTTATTGATGTTGTACTGATCCGTTATGCACAAGCCAAGTAAGTTTAAGCCAGCATGGTGGGCGCGCAATCCGCACGTTCAAACTATTTTTGCCGATCTATTAACCAGCCGTAATAAGCCTCTAGGAACCAATCAACGTCTCGAATTAGATGATGGTGACTTTGTCGACTTGGTCTGGACCGATGAAATCAACCAAGATTATCAAGGTCCCTTAGTTGTCCTTTTTCATGGTTTAGAAGGCTCATTAAAGTCTCATTACGCCTACCGCTTGCTCAAATCACTCAAGCAACATCAGTGGCCCGGTGTGATGATGCATTTTCGCGGATGCTCCGGTGAACCCAATCGTTTACCACGAGCTTATCATTCTGGTGAAACCGACGACCCTCGTTTTTTTATTGAATACTTAACTAAGCGCTTCCCAAAAGCCCGACTTTACGCTGTAGGCTATAGCTTAGGGGGCAACATGCTATTAAAGTATTTAGGTAAATATCAGGATGACTCACTGATTACTGCAGCTGTTTCTATCTCCCCACCATTGGATTTATCCGCCTGTGAAAAGCGCTTAAAGACTGGCTTTTCGCGAGTTTATCAAACTCACTTACTCAAGCGCATGAAACGTAATTTAAAGAAGAAGTTGCAACAAATGCCCGAGCTAAGCCAGCATATTTTATGTGGTCACAACTTAAATTTAATCACTAACTTTAAATCCTTTGATCAACTCGTGACTGCCCCATTGCATGGCTTTGATAATGCTGACGATTACTATCAAAAGTCCAGTGCGATGCAATACTTAAAGACTATATCCGTACCGAGTTTAATCCTGCATGCTGCTGATGATCCATTTATGACACATGCGGTGATCCCAGAACACTCACAACTATCCAATAACATTGAGTATGAGCTATGTGCCAAAGGTGGTCACGTAGGCTTTATTGAAGGTAAATACCCATGGCGTCCTAAGTTTTATATTGAGCAGCGTATTGCTGAGTTTTTCAAGCAATTAGATGCTGCTTTTTAAACATCATGACTACCAAGGACCCCTTCATGAGGTTAATACTTTTAATTGTTGCATTACTTTACTTTCAAACAGCATCTGCCGACGTAGCTCCAAGAACGACAGCCACTCCCCTTCCCGGCGCGGGGCCTTTTGAAATAAGAACACAATCGCCAATTCAAAGCTTGCGCTATTCAGTTAAAATCAGAGACCCTAGACGCGAGAATGTTCCTCATAATAGCTATTGGGCCTATATCAATTCAGCGAGTATCTGGACTCATTCCGATGAGTATTCAATGGATTACTATACCTCTGACTATCAACTGGGGTGGCAGCGTGAATGGCAATACGGCTTAAAAACGGAGCTGGCCTTTACCCAACGTAATACCAACTTGGTCAAGTTAGACCAGCTAACCTTAAGTTTTCATAAAGCATTCGGCCTATCGCAAAACGGCCGTGACCGTGTGCCTAAGCATCAATATACTTACTGGTTTCGCGACTATGACATCAACGAAACAGGCTTCAAAAACAATATATTCTCACGAGCGGTAGAGTTTTATATTTCTAAAAATCTCTATCAAGATAAAACACAATCGCTATCAATTGGCCACATTAGCCATTATGAAGAACAGTCAGGACATCGTGGGTGGGACTTTGCCGGCCAGATTGATTATTACTACTCGTTTAATGAGTATCACCAGCTCTATGCCTCGTTGGCTCATAGCCGCTTTCATTCAGAAAACTTTTTTAAGCTCCCCCTTAAAGATGAACTTAGCACGCTGGGGCTCAGTTATGAATATCAACCCACCAGCGACCGCTCTTGGGTGGTTCAATATCTACTTAACGAAGGCGCAACGAAAAAGCTTGGTCAGCTAGGCCAGCTTAGCCATGAACTTCTCCTTGGTCATCGCTGGATTATAGATAATCATCAGCTTGAAGTGGCCATGATAGAAAACCTAATTAACCCTGATAATAGTGCTGATATCGCCTTTTCTATTGTCTATCGTTATAAGCCAAATTTATGATAATTCCGTTTCAACAACTTGACCCTGACACCCTAGATAATCTATTAAGCGAACATGTATTACGTGAAGGCACTGATTATGGAGAATCCGAAGTGCCTCTGGCGAGTAAAATCGCGCAGCTCAAGCAGCAGCTAATCAACCAAGAGATCGTTTTGGTTTATTCTGAACTTCATGAGTCAGTTAATTTAATCCCTGCCGCCCAGTTTAATCAAGCTCAAGAAAATCAGGAGTAATAACCATGCCCACTTCATCCATGATTCAGGGATATTGGCGTTTAGCGCAATGGAAACTTTCACCAACTCAATGTCTAGACTTTGTAAAACAGCACCTTGATTTAGGTATTTCAACGGTCGACCATGCTCCTGTTTATGGTCAATCAAGCTGTGAGCGCCTATTTGGCCAAGCATTAGCTCTTGAACCAAGCGTGCGTCAGCAATTACAAATTATCACTAAATGCGGTATTCAGGGCGGTAATACCGACCAAGGAACGGTCGCCCATTATTTTAGTCAGCTACCACAAATCATTCAGTCAGCCGAAGACTCATTAACTCGGTTAGGCATTGAACAAATCGATATCTTTTTGCTCCATCGTCCTGACTTATTAATGGATGCTGATGAAACGGCTCATGTACTTGAATCATTACAAAAAAGTGGAAAGATTAAACATATTGGCGTATCAAACTTTAGTAACAGCCAATTTTCATTATTACAATCTCGTTTATCTGCACCGCTGATCACTAACCAAATTGAAATAAACCCAATTAATTTACAAGCCACAGAAGACGGCAGTTTAGATTTCTTACAGCAACATAATGTTCGCCCGATGGCGTGGTCGTGCCTTGCTGGCGGGGATATTTTTAATAGTCAGCAACCCAGTGTCATTCGCTTGCGAGAGACACTAAGTCAAGTACAACAAGAGATTGGCGCTGATAATATCGAACAAGTGGTTTACGCTTGGGTGTTAAAACTACCAGCGAAACCGATCCCTATTCTAGGCAGCGGTGATATAGCGCGGGTGAAGTCAGCCGTCGCCGCACAACAACTCAGTTTAACCACCGAGCAGTGGTATCGTATCTGGGGTGCATCCAAAGGTCACGGTGTCGCATAAGAATCTCAATAAAGTGGGGTTAAGGTTGACCTTCCCCCTAATAATTTGTTTATATAGCTGCTTGTTTAACATTTAGGTAACATTATGTCTGAACTTCACCCAATTATTGCCATTACAGGTTCTTCAGGTGCAGGTACGTCCACCTCCACCACGGCGTTTAAGCATATCTTTAGAAAGCTTGGGGTGAATGTCGCTTATACCGAAGGCGATAGCTTTCATCGTTATACGCGTCCAGAAATGGATTTAGCCATTCGACGCTGTAAGGAAGAGAACAAAAGTCTGTCGTATTTTGGCCCCGAAGCCAATGACTTTGAGTTATTAGAGAACCTGTTTGCTACCTATGCCGAAACAGGTACCGGACAAATCAGGCGCTATCTCCACACCTTTGATGAAGCGGTGCCTTACAATCAAATGCCGGGGACTTTTACCCCTTTTCAAGACTTACCTGAAGACAGTGATATCTTATTCTATGAAGGCCTACACGGCGGTGCGGTCACCGAAGAGAATGATGTGGCGCAGCACGTTGATTTACTCATCGGCATGGTGCCCATTGTTAATCTAGAATGGATCCAAAAAATTATTCGTGATACCCATGATCGTGGTCACAGCCGTGAAAAAGTGATGGACTCGATTGTGCGTAGTATGGACGATTACATCAATCATATTACACCGCAATTCTCGCGGACCCATATTAACTTTCAGCGTGTGCCAACCGTTGATACATCAAACCCATTTAGCGCTAAAGATATTCCAAGCCTTGATGAAAGCTTTGTGGTGATCCGCTTTCGCGGCGTCGAATCAACGGACTTTCCATACTACTTACAAATGATTGAAGGTTCGTTTATGTCACGCATCAACACCTTGGTCGTACCAGGTGGTAAAATGAAATTAGCGATGGAGCTTATTCTTACTCCAGTGATTCGCCGTATTGTTGAGCGTAAGCGCTTGGCAGCAGCGGCAGAGGCGAGTAATGGGAAGTAATCGCTAGTAGGTTAAGCAGATGCACTCTTACTTAACTTCAGTTGAACTAACATCAGATAAGGCAGTGTCGTCCTGAATGGGTTTTGTGCAGCACGACACTGTTTAAAAGATCCCGGCTAAAACACTGCCGGAATGACGCGAGGTCAGCTATTTAGTATTAGTACTCTCAAAAATTTTGTCAGCAGAAGCGGCGACAAAGCCAGTGTACTCTTGACCATTAGGTAAGTTATAACGCTGAGCAAACTCATAGAAACATGACGGGATGTCTAAATCACCATCACTAAAGCTCGCAACAGCCGTATCAGCCATGGTTGAAGATTGCTTTAATAACACCTCTTCAGAGCCTTTGATTTCACCGCCAGACGTATTTAAGCGATAGCCCGCTTGTTTTAGTGTGTCATTAACGGCTTCAAGATCTTGATAACCTTTTAGCTTATTAACATGTACTGTGAAGTGATTGGCACGATAGCCCCATGCTGCAGTCCATGCTGCATATTCACTTTCAGCTAACAACGTTTGGTATTGCTGCTGTGATACTTGCCACGGTGCGCCATTGTAAACAAAGTTAGCCGCTGTCGTTACCGATGCGTCCACTTGCTCGACAAGCTCTGTGATAATCGTTTGTAGCGCTGGAGAGAACTCTTCTACGCGTAACTCACTAATAAATACTTTAGGTTGGTCAGGGTCACTGTGCTCAAAATGTTTCGCGGTTAATTTTTTGGCCGCAAAGTCATATTGACCTTTCTCTTCATAGCCAACCGCTTTGAAATGCGCAGCTAACACTTCTAAGTTAACTTTCGCTAAATTAAACGTACGTAAAGCAATGTGGTCATTCACGATCGCTTCACCTTGACTCAATAACTGATGAATTTTTTGCGCTGATGGCGTTACTTGTAGATATTGTTGCCACAGATTGTCAAATAATTCATTAACATTGTTATGCATTTTAAATCCTTCACCATAATCAATATGGCTGTATTTATACAAAAAAATAAACCCCAATGCTCAGCACATTGGGGTTCACTATTAGAACGTTAACCCTGGGGTTAAGTTCTCAGGCAATACCACTTCATCAGCTTCCATTGAAGCGACCGGGTATGCACAATAATCTGCTGCATAATAAGCACTTGCACGGTGGTTACCGCTGCCACCAATACCGCCAAACGGCGCTGCGCCACTCGCGCCAGTAATTTGTTTATTCCAGTTAACGATACCCGCACGAATACGATCGAAGAAGTATTCATAGTCATCACGGTTATCTGCTAATAAACCGGCTGATAAGCCAAAGCTGGTGTTATTGGCTAATTCAATCGCTTCATCAAAATCAGTGTAACGAATGATTTGCAATAATGGGCCAAAGTGCTCTTCATCAGGTAATTCACGAGCAAAGCTTGTGACATCTAATAGACCCGGTGTAACAAAACCTGTGCCCGCAGTATGCTCTAACTTAATAAGAACATCAGCACCTTGCTCAATTAGCATGTCTTGCGCTTTAACCATTGAGAGAGCGGCTTTTTCAGAAATCATCGAGCCCATAAACGGCTGTTCTTCATCGTTGTAATGACCGACTTTAATCGCTTTAGTCACTTCGATTAAACGTGCAATTAGCGCATCACCGGCCTCGCCTTTAGCAACAAACAATTTACGCGCACAAACGCAACGTTGACCAGTAGTCACATAAGCTGATTGAATAATGTCATGAACAGCACCATCAACATTAGCCACATCTTTAACGATTAATGGGTTATTACCACCCATTTCTAACGCTAGAATTTTACCTGGCTGACCCGCAAATTGTTTATGCAACAAGTGACCGGTGTTAGAGCTACCAGTAAAGAACAGACCATCAATTTCTTGATGGTTTGCAATGGCTTTACCGGTCTCAACTTCACCTTGCAGTAAGTTAAGCACGCCTGCAGGTAGGCCTGCTTGCTCCCATAACTGTACCGTGATCTCACCAACGCGAGGGGTTAACTCACTTGGTTTAAACACAATGGTGTTACCTGCTAATAATGCCGGAACAATATGTCCGTTAGGTAAGTGACCAGGAAAGTTATAAGGACCAAAAACCGCAACTACGCCATGTGGCTTATGACGAATAAAGGCTTTCGCACCCGGCGCTGGGTTTTCAACCGTGCCAGTACGCTCATTATGGGCTTTTATAGAAATGGCAATTTTACCTGCCATGCCCGCCGCCTCAGTACGAGTTTCCCATAATGGTTTACCCGTTTCTAAAGCAATAGCCTCAGCAATAACTTCTTTGTTATCAACAACCAAGGCAGCAAACTTTTCAACAATCGCTTGGCGCTTTTCAAAACCTAATTGCGCCCAAGAAAAACTGGCAGCACGAGCTGCAGTTAACGCCTCATCGACTTGTGCTGGCGTTGCGGTTTCACCCTGCCAAATTACATCATTGGTTGCTGGGTTAACCGACTCTAGCGAGTTACCTTGACCTGCAACCCACTGTCCATTTATAAATTGTATTTTGTTAGACATTGCATATTCTCCTGACAAACTGTGAAACAATTTTTAACTTCAATTAAGTGTAGTTACTCAATTGGCTCATTGTGTGAATTTAGCTATAGTGCTAAAACTCGAATAAACTCACCTTCTTTCACCTGTAATGCATGAGCATGCTCAGGAGTGATCACGGCAAACTTTTCATTATGATCGACTTCAATATGTACTTCAGTAGCACGGAAGTTCTTTAAATCAGTGTTACATGCGACATAAGCGCCGCCTTGCTCGACATCAGCAATTTTTACTACAACCTTACGGCTATCTTTCACTGCTTTAATCTGGTTTAACTCACACTCAACTGTTGGCCCACCATCGAAGATATCAACATAGCCACGATGCACAAAACCTTCACGTTCTAATAATTTTAACGCTGCTGTGGTTTTTTCATGAACCAGTCCTATCACCGCCTGTGCTTCTTTACTCAGTAAGTTGACGTAGATTGGGTATCGTGGCATCAGCTCCGCGATAAAGACTTTATTGCCAATGCCCGATAAGTAATCTGCCGTTGGAAAGTCCATGCTAAAGAAATGCTCTTCCAGCCATTGCCAAAATGGTGACTGACCATTTTCATCAGATACACCACGCATTTCTGCAATAACTGTATGACCAAAACGCTCGCTAAACTCAGCAAGAAATAAGAAGCGAAAACGCGATAAGACACGACCATTATTGCCACCGCGCGCTTGCTCTTTTAAGAATAAGGTACAAAGCTCAGCAGCACCCGTGTAATCATTACACAGGGTTAGGGTTTCAATGGTGTTATGTAGCTTTAACTCTTGTGAGCTGTGTACAACTTTACCAAGGTGGTAGTGATAAAAAGCGTTCTCTAAGCCAACAGCTGATTCTAAGCCACTTGTGCCGACCACTTCACCTGTATCCGTATCTTCCATCACCAATAAATAGCCTTCATTACCCGGCTGATTGGTCTCTGTCGCAAACGATTGCTCGGAATGGGCAATGCGTGAGCGTAACAGGGTTTCATTGGTTGGTAGCGAAGTAAAACCAACGCCAGAATCATGAGCGATTTGCATCAGCGCAGGATAGTCAGCCTCGGTAATAGGACGAATGATCAACATAAGTGATCCTCCAAATTGAGCAAAAGAGATAGATACCAATAGCATTACAGAAATAGGTCATTAATTTAATGCTATTGGTACAAAAACGAATCAGCTAGCAAGGTTACTAACATGATTCGTCTTTTTAAAGATAGAAGATTTTAAGCGTTTACGATGCTAGCTACGGCTTTTTCAAAGCGTGCTAAACCTTCAGCAATATCTTCACTTGGAATAACCAAAGATGGTGCGAAACGAACAATGTTAGTACCAGCAACTAATGCCATTAAACCGTTGTCAGCAGAAGCTACCATAAAGTCACGTGCTCGACCTTGATACTGTTCATTAAGTACAGCACCTAACAATAGACCTTTACCACGGATTTCAGAAAATACATTGTATTTAGCGTTAATCGCTGCAAAGCCTTCACGAAATTGTGCTTCTTTCTCTTTAACACCATTTAATACTTCTTCAGTGTTCACTGTATCAAACGCTGCTTCACCAACAGCACACGCTAGTGGGTTACCGCCGTAAGTAGAACCGTGAGTACCTGGTTTTAAGCTTTTTGCAATTTCTGTCGTTGTGATCATCGCACCAATTGGGAAACCACCACCTAATGCTTTAGCTGTGGTTAGGATATCTGGCGTTACGCCTAAATCCATGTACGCATATAAAGCACCTAAACGGCCAACACCTGTTTGTACTTCATCAAAAATAAGTAGCGCGTTATGCTCATCACACAGCTCACGAACGCCTTTAGCAAATTCATCTGTTGGACTTACTAAACCACCTTCACCTTGTAAAGGCTCCATCATCACAGCACATGTCTTATCAGACATAATCGCTTTTAATGCTTCAAGGTCGTTGTATTCAACATGCTCAACAGCACCTGGTTTTGGGCCAAAACCATTAGAGTAAGCTTCTTGACCACCCACAGTTACAGTGAAAAATGTACGACCGTGGAAACCTTGCTTAAATGCAATGATTTGATCTTTGTCACTGCCATGGTTATCGAGCGCCCAACGACGTGCTAGCTTAAGAGCAGCTTCATTAGACTCAGCACCTGAATTTGCATAATAAACTTTATCAGCAAAGGTATTATCCGTTAGTTTTTTCGCTAAACGTAATGCTGGCTCATTAGTCATTACATTACTTAAGTGCCAAATCTTTTGCGCTTGTTCTGTTAATGCATTAACTAATGCTGGGTGACAATGGCCTAAACAGTTCACTGCGATACCACCAGCAAAATCGATTAATTCATTGTCATTTTGATCCCACACACGAGAACCCTGACCTCGAACTGGAATAATGCTTGATGGGGCATAGTTAGGAACCATCACTTCATCAAATAATTCACGAGTTACTTGCATTTGCTCTGACATAGAATTAATCCTCAATATTCTGGCCTTTTGTTAGGCACTATTATTCATTTATAGAGGTGCTACAGCGTCATAAAAATCGCTTTTTTTTAGCGATATCTAAAGCCCGACTGTGCACTTGTTATCGCTCGATTATCACAGATTTTATCTATACTGTCTCCCTTGTAAGATAAGAAAGAATATGGGTTAGCGAGAATATATGGCAAAAAATAATTACATTTGAATATATGATATGCATAAAAATACATGCCCTTTTCCTATCTGCGAATAATTACTCGAAATTATGCTTAACCAGTCAGTGCGAAAAAAGGAAAAAAAAATTCGCTCAACGGCGAATTTTTTTAACTTTTATCAAAAACAGTGACCTTAGTCGTCCATTATTGGCACTTTTAAGTATTTTTGTTTATTCAAATACTTAATTTTTTCGGTGTCTAATTGGTAATAATTAAGTAAACCTGCGGCCTGAGTTTTATCGATTAAGCTTTCTTTATACATTTGTTTAAATACCGAGTAAGCTCGCCCTTGAGCAATAATCCTAGCCATCGGACTAAAGTCATCAAAAGCCATCGTTCGTGAAAGCTCTTCGAGGTTATTAGCAAGCATAAAGAAATTCAGCTTGTAGCGCTTTGCAATCTCCGCACTTAATAAAGGGGCCTTCAACCCTAATAACTTATCTAATACCGGAACCGCTGACTTGATATCTGATAGTTGGTGACTCACTTCCGCAGCCCCTTGCTCCATCGCCAGTGCACTCACTTCATTGCGAGATTCCTTAAAGCACTCATCAACCAAATGCAGCATAAAGATTGCGCCGAGTTCATGCAGCATTGCCATCATATAAGCTTCACTTTCATTAACCGCAGGATCTTGTGCGGCTAAAGCTTTTGACGCTTCAGCTGTAATTTGTACATGAAGCCATAACTTACGTGATGTTTGATTGAACTTCATCCCTGTGTCTTTAAGTAACTCGTTAACAATTAGGTAAGGTAAAAAGATTCTTAACTTTTCAACACCTAATGAGCTAAGACACAATTCCGCATCTTTTAACTCAAGGGCTTTATCTGAATGCTTTTTTCCCATCCCTAAACGGTTAAGCGTGGTAATTAAGTTTTTAAGTAATGAAGTGTGCTTAAGTAACAGGGGCTTAATCCGTGCTACTGAAGCCGCTTTGGTATTTAGTATATTGACCGCATCCATCAAACTCACAGCAGGAGTAAAGCGATCCAATGTTGTTGGGTCAAGGTTGGCTAAGCGCGTTTCTACTTTGTGCTCAACATTTTTAAATAACTGCTCTTGCAGTGCGTTAAATAAGTCTTTTGCTTGCTGCTTTTCAGC
Source organism: Psychrobium sp. 1_MG-2023 (assembly GCF_030689115.1). Lineage (NCBI taxonomy): Bacteria > Pseudomonadati > Pseudomonadota > Gammaproteobacteria > Alteromonadales > Shewanellaceae > Psychrobium > Psychrobium sp. 1_MG-2023. The sequence continues at coordinate 86,924 of NZ_JAUYVJ010000009.1, forward strand.
TTGCCGAGCCAGCGCGGGCGCTAACTCGATATCAAGTAAAATACGGTCATCAGGTAATTCACTATCATTTTCTTCTTCTGGTTGCAGTAATAAGGCTTTACTGACCAAATAACGATAGTAATCAACTTCGACCGCTTTAATCACACTGGCTTTGAGTCCACTTTTTTTTCTATCCACAGCTTGAGCTTTCACAGGAGCCTTAACCACTGGCACCTTTGGTGACTCCTCTTTCCCTAACCATTTTTTTAAGCGACTCACAGCAACTTCCTATTTTTTTAAGTTTTGCTCAAACAATTTATAAATACGGCTATATTCATCTAACCAGCTCGATGGCTGTCTAAAACCATGCGGCTCAACAGGGTAGATTGCCATTTCGAACATTGGCTTTTCTAATTCAATTAACCGCTGGACTAAACGCACACTGTCTTGGAAGAACACATTATCATCAAGCACACCTGCCATAATTAATAGTGGCTTGGTTAAGTGCTGCGCATGCTCAATTGGTGAGCTACGACGGTAAGCAATATCATCATCATTTGGCGTATTCAAGATATTAGATGTATAGCCAAAGTTATAATGCGACCAATCAGTCACAGGACGAAGTGCCGCACCAGCTTGGAATAAGTCTGGCTGAGTAAATAGCGCCATAAATGTCATAAAACCACCGTATGAACCACCATACGTACCAACACGATCTTTATCTACCTGCAGGTGTTGTGCCATATAGTTCACGCCATCTTGTAAATCTTGTACTTCAGGCGTGCCCATCTGGCGATAAATAGCCGTTCGCCAATCACGACCATAACCTTTAGAAGCGCGGAAATCCATATCCATGACCACATAGCCTTGTTGAGCCAACAAGTTATGGAACATGAATTCGCGGAAATACCCCGACCAACCAAAATGAGAATTTTGTAAATAACCTGCACCATGGTTAAAGATAACAGCAGGGTATTGCTCAGCTTTAGACTGATCAAACCCTTGTGGTAAATAAACCTTAGCATACACTGGCGCTTCGCCATGACTTGATGGCACTTCAACAATGCGTGGAGCCTGCCAATCGTAGTTAGCAAACTCTTCACTAACCGTGTTGGTTAAGCGTTTAGCCGCGCCACTTCCATCACTGTTTTTAACAAAAAGTTCAGTATGTTGTAATAACGTTGAATGACTTAATAAGAGTTTAGTTTCATCAGGGCTTAACTGATAATCAGTCATCCCTTCAAGCTTAGTTAACTGCTCACTAACCGACGATTGAGTGTTAACACGATAGATTTCATATTTACCCGGGTGAGCTTTATTTGCTTTGTAATAAATGTGTTGCCCATCTTTCGATAACGTTAAGCTGCTCACTTCAAATTGACCACGAGTAATCGCTTTGGCTTTACCGTTTAATGGCTGAATGTATAGCTGTGAATAGCCCGTTTCCTCTGATAAGAAGTACAAGCTGTTATCATCATTTAACCAGCCAAACTCATTAAATGTGTAATTCACCCAAGCATCATCATGCAAACGGTGTAGTGTATTTAATTTGCCTTGGGTAAAGTTGTAACGCGTTAACCAACGATCTTTGTTATCAACAGACTCGAACATGATCGCTAGCTCAGAACCGCTATCATTCCAAGCAATGGCACTTTGGCTCCAAGTCCAATCGCGCATTAAAGTAATTTTACGAGGAGCTTTCTTCGACTGATATTTTTTGCCTAATTTAGCAGCATTTTCTGCTTTCTCTACGGCAAGTACATCTTCGTCATAGCCAGGAAGTACCGACAGGTCGATGTCACTTTGCGTTGTATTAGCAATGTCAATTAACACGAATTCATGTGCTGGCGGCTTGTCTTCAGCAACTCGAGCACGTGCAGGTACGGCATCTACATAACCTTCTTGACCTAAGTAATTCGGCATAATGTCATGCTTAGCACGCCATTGATAATTCTTATCTCGGCTGACAACTAACACCTTATCACCAGCAGGACTTAATTGTGCTTCAACGAAGCTCTGCTCAGGGTCTAAATAATACGGTTTCGATGCAATTGTTTCGTTTTGAGCCTGCAATTGTTCAGCGCGTTGATGGCGCGCTTCTTTATTGTGCTGCTGTAATGCAACATATTTAATTAAGCGATGCTGTTGTGCGCCAATATAGCTAGTTGGTGCTTTAGGAGCTTTAGGAGCTTTTGCGAATTTAAATTCAACCAGTAATTGTGTCACACCAGAATTAAGGTCTAACGCATAAAATGCATGACCTTGACGGAAAGAAAGGCGTCCGTCGTTTAAAAATAAAGGCTGTGCGCGTTGAGAATTATCTCGTGTTAATTGTTTGATTTCGCCAGTAGGTAATGCCTTAACAAACAGGTTACCTTTATAAATAAACGCTTTTTGGCTGCCATCTTGGCTAACTACACCACGGCTTTGCGCCAATTGATGGTGCTCACTTAATGGTAGTTTTATCGCGTTGCCATTTAAAGGTAAAAAATAGGCGTCTGATAATGCAGCGCTAACTGGTTTGATTTGATAAAAAATTGACGCGCTATCATCTTGCCACATTGGGCGCGATGGAGCCGTGCCCATCCAAGCAGGATCAGCCATGATTTGTTTCATGGTTAACGCCTCGCCGGCCAGTACAGGCTGACTCGCGTTTAGGATTTCAACAGATGGTGTAACAGAAGTGGGCACTTGGGTTGTTGGTGTAGTTACACTACAACCACCTAGCCCAAGAATAGCTGATGCAATAAGCCAGTTTTTCATCAAATTTCCTACGGATCGTTTTTATAATAGATTAGTAGAGAATTGTATGTAGGTTAGTTCAAAAATACCAGCAATAGCGCCCGCGAGATACAAAAAGTTACGCTTTACTCACCTTTCTCCTATCGGCATGAACTCTATCACTCATATTGTTCAATAAAGTTGGCTAATATCCCTAAACCCTGCTCCGTTAAAATCGATTCAGGATGAAATTGTACACTTTCAATCGGTAATGTTTGATGGCGCATTGCCATTATTTCAATACCAGCTTTCCCTTCGATGGTGGCAGTTACTTCAAAGCATTCAGGTAGTGTTTCTGGCTCCACCACTAACGAATGGTAGCGTGTTACTCGCAGCGGGTTAGGTAATTGCTTAAACACCCCGTTATTACGATGCTCAATTAACGATGTCTTACCGTGCATTACTTCGTGCGCTAATACCACATTCCCACCAAACGCTTGTGCAATCGCTTGATGGCCTAAACACACCCCAAATATTGGTAGTTGACCAGCAAAGTGCTTGATCGCAGCGAGTGAAATACCCGCAGCACCTGGGTCACATGGTCCCGGTGAAATCACCAAATATTTTGGTGCTAGCTCGCTAATTTGAGCTAACGTAATTTGATCATTTCTGACAACCTTCACCTCTTGCCCTAGTTGCTGGTAATACTGCACTAAGTTATAGGTAAACGAATCATAGTTATCAATAATCAGTAACACTTAAACTATTCCTATTGCGACTCGAGTGTTCGGCGCTTTTCTATAAACCACACAATTATACCAGCTAATACACTAGTTAATGCAAATGCCCCTGTTAACGGTAACACGGTAGCGTTATACCAACCTGACACAATAAAAGCGCCCGCAACGGCAACCAGCGTAGATACCGCTCCCACGATTGCAGCACCTGTCCCAGCTAAATGACCCAGAGGCTCCATTGCTAGCGAATTTAAGTTACCAAATAGTACCCCGATATAGGCAAAAGCCACGACAAAATAAACCGTTGTCATCATCAGTGATGGTAACCCCTGAAACCACAAGCCAATGGCATAAAAACATACAGAAGAAATAACCAGCCCACATAACGCATTTTTCACCATATATTGCATTCCCTTAGCGACCACCATCTTGCCATTAACATAAGAGGCGACGCCAAAGACAAAAGCTAAACCTGAAAAGTACAACGCAAAATATTCGCCTAGCTGGTAAGCGTCTTGAAATAGAGCTTGGGCACTCGATAAGTAAGCAACAAATGCCGCAGAGACGATACCTGAAGCCATAGTGTAAGCCATCGCAACAGGGGTAGTACAAACCTCTTTGCAGGTTTTCAGTAACACTGAAAGCTGAAATGGCTTCACATACTGCGGTTGTAATGTTTCAGGTTGGCGTAAGCCAAACCAAATCAACGCAACAGTGCCCATCACTAACATCGAGATAAAAATAGCCTGCCAAGGTGCAAACCATAAAATCCCCTGCCCAACTAATGGCGCAAGCATCGGTACTAGAATAAAAAACATCATAATAAATGACATGACTCGTGCCATATATGCCCCAGCATATTGATCACGGATAATCGCCATACTTAACACTCGAGGAGCCGCTAAACCAACGCCTTGAATGAAGCGACCGATTAACATCCATTCATAGGAGGTGGCAACAGCGCAAATTGCCGTCGCAATTAAGAATATTGTAATACCCAAATACACTAACGGCTTACGGCCAAGGCTATCTGATAACGGTCCGATAAATAATTGGCCTACGCCCATTCCCATTAACAGTACCGGGACGATCAATTTAACGTCTTGAGTCGGCGCTAAATTTAATCCAGCTTCAATCAACCCCATCGCCGGTAAGATCACATCAATTGAAAATGCAACTAATGACATCATGAGAGCCATTAGTGCAATAAACTCTATTTTTGGGGACGGTAGTGCAACAGATGTGCTCACAGGCAACCTATAACAACGATTAAAAATAAGGGCGCAATCATATCAACATAGCGACTTTTGTATAGCTGTTTTGTTGTTAATTACGGTTATGCATATTTTGTATATGACAAGCGTTCTATATTAGTTGTTCACAAACTAAAATGATGAAAGATAATAGTTCAAATGAAGAGTTCGATGAACTATATTCATACTTTTAACACTCACACTAAATTTAGGCAATTCATGATTGAACGGATTCACTTAGCCATCATTCAACAGGTTGATCAACTTGGCACATTAACTCAAGCTGCTAATGCTCTGTTTTTAACTCAGTCTGCACTAAGTCATGCAATAAAAAAATTAGAGGGACAGCTCAACGTTAAGATATGGAGTAAAGATGGTCGCCGCTTACGCTTAACCGCTGAAGGTAAATCAATACTCGCACTCGCCAATCGCGTGTTACCTCAGCTTGAGCATACAGAGCAGCTCATGGCTCAGTTTGCCAAAGGTGAGCGGGGAAATTTACGTATCGGTATGGAATGCCACCCCTGTTATCAATGGCTGCTCAAAGTCGTTTCGCCTTACCTTAATCAATGGCCCAATGTTGATGTCGACGTCAAACAAAAATTTCAATTTGGTGGCCTAGGTGCGTTGTTCAACCATGAAATTGATGCACTCGTTACACCAGACCCATTATTTAAACGAGGGTTAACCTACGCGTCCGTATTCGATTATGAATTAGTCCTTGTGGTTAGTGAAGATCATCCTCTTGCCTCAGTCGAAGATGTAACACCACAACAACTGAGTCATGAAACTCTTATCACCTACCCTGTAGAACTCGAGCGATTAGACATTTTCAGTCAGTTTATGCTGCCGGCCAATTGTCACCCTAAAAAGCATAAGACTATTGAAACTACCGATATCATTGTACAAATGGTTGCCAATAATCGAGGAATCAGTGCATTACCAGCGTGGTTAGTGGAGCAATATCAGCAGCAGTTTGACATTAAGTCACTGCGCTTGGGCAAGCAAGGGGTTCATAAACATATCTATATTGGCTTTCGCGATAGCGATGCCGACACCGAATACATCAGCAGTTTCATTGATATTGCGAAATCGGTCACTCAGCGACCTTTATCCCACACTAAGGAATGGCACAAAACTCATCCCTTAGGATGAGACGGGTTGATTGCGGTGTGACTGTTGCGCCAGATCAAATTCCCCATCCAATAGTAGTGTTACTTTATACGCAAAATAATTACTACTATTGAAGGAACATACTATGAGCACGACTTTTTTCATGCCATCTCTTAATCTAATGGGTGAAGGTTGTATCCAAGAAGCCGTAAACTACATTCAATCTCAGGGCTTTAAACAGGGCTTGATCGTTAGTGATGCAGTATTAAACCAAATTGGCGTAGTAAAGAATTTTACCGATTTACTAGACACAGCAAACATTGCTAGTGTCGTATTTGACAAAGCGCAGCCAAACCCTACGGTTAGCAATGTTAATGATGGATTAGCATTATTACAGCAAAATAGCTGTGATTTTGTTGTCTCCTTAGGCGGTGGTTCACCACATGATTGTGCGAAAGGTATCGCACTGGTTGCCAGCAACGGTGGTGAAATTGCGGATTACGAAGGCGTTGACCAATCTGCCAAACCACAATTACCGCTTATTGCAGTTAACACTACTGCTGGTACGGCTTCTGAAATGACCCGCTTCGCCATTATTACTGATGAAAAACGCCACGTAAAAATGGCTATCGTTGATAAGCACACAACACCCGTACTTTCAGTAAACGACCCTTCGTTAATGATTGGCATGCCAAAGTCTTTAACAGCAGCAACAGGTATGGATGCATTAACTCATGCCGTTGAAGCGTATGTTTCAACAGCAGCAACCCCAATTACCGATGCCGTTGCGATTAAAGCGATTGAACTCATTCAAGCTTACTTACCAACAGCAGTCAGTGATGGTGAAAACATTGAAGCTCGTGAAAAAATGGCTTACGCTCAATTCATGGCGGGTATGGCCTTTAATAACGCGTCATTAGGTTATGTCCACGCGATGGCTCATCAACTAGGCGGTTTCTATGACTTACCACATGGCGTGTGTAATGCCGTATTATTACCACATGTTCAGCGCTATAACGCACAGGTTGCACCAGAGCGTTTAAGCCATATTGCTGCGGCAATGGGTGTTGATACCTTAGGCCTTTCAGCTCAAGAAGGCGCTAATGCGGCCATCGTTGCTATCGAAAAATTATCACAAACGGTCGGTATCCCTGCTGGTTTAACCGAATTAAACGTTAACGTTGAAGATATTCCCGTATTAGCTGATAACGCATTAAAAGATGTCTGTGGTTTAACTAACCCGAAACAAGCCAGCCACGAAGAAATCTGTCAAATCTTCCAAGCTGCAATGTAATCAGTCGAACGCTAATAGGCTTAGTTACTGCCTAAGCTCTCATGATAAAAAAAGAAGTTTGCCCACCAGCAAACTTCTTTTTATTTTTAATGCCGACAGGCTTTAGCTAAAGCACCTCGTTTTAAATAGAGTGAGGAACTAATCAATACTCTCATGGCAATGAGGACACCGTTGATGGACCTTAGGCGCGTGAATCGCTTTATTTCCGTCTTGTGAATGTTGATGCTGGCGATGAGCAAACAGCAAAAGCTCCGCTTCATGTTCATTAATACCTAATTCACGGCGCAATAATTCCAAATCCCCTTTCTCTTGTTCAGTTAGCACACCGTCGCTATAAGATTGAATCAGCTTAGAACGGTAGATCGTGCGATTTTGCTTTAATTGCGCAGAAAACCCTGAGGCTAAGATACCCGCTGGTAGTGCGACCATCCCCATCCCAATAACAGTGATTAAACCACCAAACAATCGGCCCATTGGAGTTATTGGCGTCACATCACCATAGCCAACGGTAGTTAACGTTGAAGTGGCCCACCACATCGCAGCAGGAATGCTACCAAACGCTTCGGGCTGAATATCATGCTCTAATAGATAGATCCCACTGGCAGTTAAAATCAATACAATCGTTAAGATTGAAAAAGCGGCAAAAAAAGCACTCGACTCTTCCTTTAACACTTTTAATAACATATTCATGGCGCTGGAATAACGAGTCAGCTTAAACACTCGTAAGATTCTAAATACACGTAAGAAACGTAAGTCGATAGAAATAAAAAAGGTTAAATAAAACGGTAAAATAGCTGCAAGATCCACCAACGCAGGGAAAGACAAGATATATTTCAAGCGCCCCTTAAAATCATCGCTATAGCCTTTATTCTTTATCTCTGGACATGACCACACCCTGATAAAATACTCAAGGGTAAAAATCACAATCGAAAAAATCTCAAACCAATAAAACTCGTTACCATACTTTTCAGCTAAAGAAGCAACAGACTCAAGCATAATCGCTAAAACATTAGCAATAATTAGCACAATCATAGTGATATCAAAAATACGACTCACTGTAGTCGCCTGTTCACTGCCCTCCATTAATTGCGATGCTTTATAGCGATATCGCGCACCCAAGACTCTCATTTAAACTACCCTCAACCACATCAATTACATAACCCATTGATATTAAAACAATCACCCAATCAAAATTCGCATAAGCTAGTTTTGTTTCATATACTTACCTTTACCCACCAAACAGGTGAGCATTCAATGTACCAAGCGGAGCAAGCAATGCAAGTAGAACGGCGCTTTCATCCTCGATATCCTTATCGTGTGCAAGTCGAAGTTAACATCGATGAACACCCCTTTAGCACTACCAGTGTGAATTTATCAGAAGGAGGCATTCAGCTGGAAGCAGATAACTCGATGGTTAAAGCTTTTGAACAATTGCCACACCCTCCACAATGCATCATTAGAATTCCACAACCAGCACCGTTATCATTAGCGTGCCGCTTAGTGGTTAAACGTCGCTTAGCGCAAACCCATTACTTGTTAGGGTTTAAGTTTCTCTTTAATAACGATAATGAAAGTGAGCAATTGAGCCACTTTATATCTACTCTTACCAATTAAAAGGATCTGCGTTAACATACCCGTTATCTCAGATCTCTTATAAAAACTGCCATGCTGCTTTCCTCTGAACAACTACTCACCTTGCTCCCTTACTTTATCGCTAGCTTCCTCTTGGGTGCAGGATTAATGTATTTATGGCGAATGCGCTCACAGCAAGAGCGCTTACGCCAACAGCAGCAATTATTTACTATCGAGAAGAAACAACTTGAGCAGCAACTCAATCAATGTGATGACCAACTCGACAAACTTCACTTACAACTGCAACAAACACAAGACACAGCCAATACACTACAGCAAGAAAAGCTAGAGCTTTACGCCGAAGTCCGCGAGTTAAGCGCCACAAAAGCACAATTAATCGAAGCGCATCAACAACAGCTTGATTTGATCAATACAAATCATGACGCAGTAAAAAATCAGTTCAGTCACCTTGCACAGCAGACCCTTGAACAAAAAAGCGATCTATTTGCCAAGCAAAATCAAGCTAATATCGATTCGATTATTGCACCATTAAAAGCCCAGTTGGGCGATTTTAAACAACAGGTGCAACACAGTCATGACAGCGAAACCAAGCAACGCCATCAGCTACAACACGAGATTCATAGTTTAAAACAGCTCAATCAACAAATGACTCAAGATGCAATTAACCTCACACGCGCCCTCAAGGGGGATAACAAACAACAAGGTAATTGGGGGGAGTTAATCCTAGAACGCGTATTGCAGGAATCAGGTTTACGCCAAGGACATGAGTATCACACTCAAAGTCAGCATAAAAACGAGCAAGGAAAGACTTTCCGTCCCGATGTCATCGTGCACCTACCCGATGCAAAAGACATTGTGATCGACTCCAAAGTATCATTAACCAGCTATGAGCGTTACTTTAATAGTGAATCAGAGCAGCAACAGCAGCTCGCCTTACGTGAACATATCGCTTCGATAAGACAACATATCAAAGATCTCAGTAATAAAGATTATCATCAGCTGCAAGGCATCCGTAGTTTAGATTATGTACTATTATTTATCCCTATTGAGCCTGCCTTTTTGTTAGCTATTGAACATCAGCCAGACTTAATCAGTGAAGCGATGAATCATAATATTATGCTGGTTAGTCCAACCAACTTGTTAGTGGCCTTACGCACTATTCACAACTTGTGGCGTTACGATCAACAAAATAAAAACGCTCAACTCATTGCCGATAAAGCCAGTAAACTTTATGACAAACTCCGTCTATTTAGTGACGACCTTCTCAATGTCGGTCATTGTATCAATCGTGCCAACCAGAGTTATGAGCAAGCCTTTAAAAAACTCAGCCAAGGTAAAGGTAATTTAGTCAGCCAAGTGGAGGCCTTTCGAGAGCTTGGCGTTACAGTAAAAAAACCGTTGTCTCAGCAATTAACCGACTCGACCGATTCACCACTTGCCGTACCACTCAATCAACAAGAGTAAATAATAAAAATGATCCACTCTCTTTTTAACCCCCTTGCTTGGCAAGGGCAATTTCAACAATTTGTAGAGCAACAAATGGAGTCTGATCCTGCGCACGACATTGCTCATATTCAACGTGTTGTGACAACAGGTCTCGCCTTAACGACGCAAGAACAAGCTGACCTAGCCATTACACTTCCCGCGTGCTGGCTCCATGATTGTGTCAATGTTGATAAGAAATCACCGCTGCGTGACCAAGGCTCTCGCTTAAGTGCTGACCGAGCAATTAGCTTTTTACAAAGCATTAACTACCCGAGCGAGTATTACGACGCTATTCATCATGCCATTTGTGCCCATAGCTACTCTGCGAATATAGCAACAGAAACGATTGAGGCAGAAGTCGTACAAGACGCTGATCGTCTTGACGCATTAGGGGCAATTGGCTTATCGCGTTGTTTAATGTTGGGCGCAACTTGGGGCAGTCAACTGTACAACCCGCAAGATCCTTTTGCCCAGCAACGAACTCTGGATGATCAAAATTATTGTATCGACCATTTTTATGTCAAATTAAAAGGACTGGTCAGCACAATGAAAACCGACGCTGGAAAAAATGAAGCCCAAAAACGTTGGCAATTTATGCAGCATTACCTCGACCAACTACAAGCAGAAACAGGTGCTTAGCTATAACGTATCTTTAACCAATAAAATTAAATAATTATTGGCTAAATTGACGATTATTAATTGTCATAATCACCAGCCCCAAAAACAAAAAACCTAACACACTGAAATAAAACAAAATAAAAGTTGGTACGCAAGTTGCCTTTAATTAGCTAAATGATGAGTTATAACAACAATGGAATTTAAAATGAAAAAGTTATCGTTAGTTACCGCCCTTTCTGCTCTATTTATCAGTGGTTGTAGTATTTCTGTCGGCGCACAGCCAAACTTAAAACACACTCAAGAAAGCTTAGTGCTAAACAACGCCAAGGCGCTGAGCGGCTTTAACATTCATGCAGGTAGTGGCAGTCTGACGGTTGTCGGTGAAGAAGGTTTAACCGCGATACATGTCGACGCAGCTATCACCACCAGTGAAGATAACGAATACAAGCTGACTTTAGCGAATCACAACGGCAGTGCTCGATTAGTAGCAAAGACTGATAATAGTCAATGGAGCCAAAGCCACAACTCAATTGACTTAACTGTACGTATGCCAAAAGGCATGATGTTAGACATCAATGATGGCAGCGGAAAAATCACCGTCTCTGACTTAAACAATAACCTAAAAATCAATGATGGCAGTGGCCATATCGACCTAACAAACATTAATGGTGCAGTTAATATTAACGACGGTAGCGGTGGTATTAAACTAGACCATAGCAACGGCTCTGTGGATATTAACGATGGTTCAGGATCAATTGACCTTCACGAGATTGGTGGCGCTGTAACTATCAACGATGGCAGTGGTCAAATTGAAATCAATCATGTCACGGGTAATGTTGGTATAAATGACGGTTCTGGCTCTGTATTAGTTAATGACATTAGTGGTAATGTTCGTGTTGACGATGGCAGTGGTGATATTGACGTATCAAAAGTTAAAGGCAATGTAACTATTTCTGACGGTTCTGGCGATATTGATGTATCAGATGCAAACAGCCTAATCATTCGCAATGACGGTAGTGGCGGTATCTCAAGCCGGAATATTAAAGGGACTGTGAAGATTCCAAGTAAGTAATACGTTTATAATGACTCGAAAGAAAATGCCATTCAAATATGAATGGCATTTTTTATGGTTCTAATACAGTTGCCTACTTAACTGGGTTGCCACGTTTATCTAAAACAATCGGCTCACCTAGCCCTAATTCCTTCATTCGTGGCAACTGAGTTTTCGCATCACCCACCACTAAATAAATCATTTCATCAGGGTTCATGTACGTATTAATGATTTGTTGCGCTTGCTCCAAAGTTAAATCTCGCAACGTTTGCTGTTGGGCTGCTACATAATCGTTCGCTAAACCAAAGGTAGTGACGTTTTCTAACACCCCCATCAGACTACCTGTCGTTTCAAACGCACGAGCATCTTGCTTAGCCAAAATTGATTGAGTACTTGCTAAAGCCTCTTGATCAAACTCTTGCCCATACTTTGTTAAAATTTCACGAAACGTTTGTAACGATTCAAGCGTTACATTCGAACGTACACTTGAGCTAGCAGTAAACGCACCACCAACATTACTACGACTAAAACCAGAATAAGCGCCGTAGGTATAGCCCTTCTCCAACCTTAAGATTTGGAATAACTGACCAGAGAAGCTACCACCTAAATTATGGTTAACAGCAACCGCAGGGTAGTAATCTACAGAATCGGCAGTCATGGCACGGCTGCCAATACGGATGAATGATTGCTTAGCGCCCGGTACATCAACAAAATAAAGCTGTGCCTGAGACAGCGTTGGACGCTCTTTGGCTGATACTATATTCACAGCTTGGGTAGATAATTGCGTTGCCAGTGGCGTTAAGCTTGCTGCCACCTGTTGCTGAGTCACCTTGCCCGCGACATGAACACTTGTCACCTGAGCACTCACATTGTGCTGATAAAATGCTTTAACATCCTCCAAGGTAATTGCTTCAACTTCAGCAGCTGTTCCCACTTCTGGCGTACCAAAGTTACTATTCCCATAAAGTAACTTACCATAAACATTCGCGGCAATTGCCCCTGGGTTAGCATCAGCTTGTTGAATACTTGCTAAGGTTTTTTGCTTAACGCGTGCCCATTCGGATTCATCCCAACGTGGTTCCAAGATAATTTCTTGTGCCAAAGCAATAGCTTCACCGTAGTTCTTACTTAACACATTGCCTTGCAAAGAAATGTACTCATCATGAACATAAAAATTTAACTCAGCCCCCAACTCACCCAATCGGTCTTCTAACTGTTGTGGGGTTTTATTACGTGTACCTTCCATCATGATATCAGTCAACAAGTTAGCCGTACCATGCTTACCAGTACTATCGAGTGAATGCCCCCCCTTGATGCGAATAGAAAACGACACTAGAGGGAGTTCATTATGCGCGATACCGAGCACGTTCACACCGTTATCCAACTCACTTTGCCATACCTTAGGTAAAGTAACGACAGGTGTTTCACCATAACTAGGTACAATAGAACGATCAAATGATGGCTTAGGCTGAGCGACAGGAGTTAGTGGTGCTGACGACGTTTGTTGCGCTAGCGTTTTCTCTGCCCCCTGCACGATCTTTTCTTCAACAACATTGGCTTTAACAGCCCCTTCTAGTGCTAAATCTAACTGACCTTTGGGAACAAAGCTTGTTGCTACATAGTTTTTATTTAAAATATATTCTTTAAACACACGAGAAATATCAGCGGCTGTTACTTGCTGATATTTAGCAATTTGTTTAGTGATATAGCTTGGATCGCCATGAAACTCGTTTGCAGTCGCTAACGATGATGCTTTAGAAAAGACACTCGTTAAGCCATTATAAAAGTCTGTTTCTTTAGCCGTTAATATTCGAGCGATTTGTGCTTCACTCGCACCCGCTTTAACAAACTTAGCAAACGCTTTATCAAGACTCACTTTAGCTCGATCTAAATCAACGCCATCAAAGGTTCGCACGCTAAAACTAAATGTACCCGCTAGCTCACCGTGGCTAACATAGGCATTAGCCCCTGGAGCAATTTTATCCTCTTCAACCACTGACTGATATAACACACTATCTTTACCATCACTGAGCACCTTGGCTAACATTTCAAGAGCGTATTTATCTGGGTGATTATGATCAACCGTTGGCAACGTCATCGTTAACTGTGGCAACTTAGCAAAGTTATCTTCATGATAAAGCGATTTGTTCTCGGTCAAAGTCACAGGCATTGGCGGTAATGGCGTCACATTACCGCGTGGTTTAAACTCTGAAAAATACTTTTCAATCCACGCTTTTGCTTGCGCCTTATCGAAATCACCGGCTAGCACTAATGTCGCATTATTAACGCCATACCATTGCTGATAAAAATCACGAACATCTTGTAAAGTAGCGTTTTGCAAGTCTTCTAAACTCCCGATAACAGACCAGCTATACGGGTGCCCTTCAGGGTATAACGCTTCAAGAGTCACCCCATAAGCATGCCCGTAAGGTCGATTATCCACACTTTGACGCTTTTCGTTTTTTACCACTTGTTTTTCATTCTCAAGCCCCGCTTGAGTCACGGTGTTAATGAAGTAGCCCATACGGTCAGACTCCATCCATAATACTTTTTCTAAGCCATCATTAGGAACAACTTCATAATAAATAGTACCGTCTTGCCATGTACCGCCATTTAAGCTGCCGCCCATTGCTCCAATATTTTTAATAAACTGTCCAGCACCTACATGTTCAGAATTTTGGAATAGCATATGTTCGAAAAAGTGAGCAAAGCCGGTACGCCCGAGCTTTTCACGATTCGATCCAACATGGTATTGAATCGCGACAGCAACCACAGGGTCGGATTTATCTTGATGTAGTACCACTTCAAGACCGTTATCCAGAGTAAACTTTTCTATATCAAGGGTCACCGCTCCCTGAGCGGCGGGAGCAGGTTCAGGTAACGAGTTAGTGAGATTACAACCAGCAATTGCCAGCGCTAATGCACTCAAGGCAAATGCTTTTTTATAATTTTTCATTTGTCATCCATTCATTATGATTAAATCGACCACTACTTTAAGTGGAGACTTAATGAATAACAAGTGTTTAACAATGCAAGCGTAATAACGTTAATGATATGGCAGGATTATTTATAAATTGCCTCTTTTGCACTCCCGAGTTGAGCACTAGGGATGAACTGATCAGATATTGTCATGATTGAATATAGGTTGTTTCGTAACTTATCTAGAGCTATTTCATTTGGGTCTAATGCAGTTTGTAATAGGTGAAGCGCCATGTCAGCCAAAAGTACTCGTTGCTTTTCTTGCCACAGTTCATCACCTTGTTTTGCTGAAACATCGAGATAAGCCTGCTCCACAAGCTGATGCATTTGCCAGCTTTGTGCAATTAACTGGCGCTTAAGTTCAGAGTCCATTTCGACCTCAGATAAAATAAATTGAAAATAATTGAAATAAGGATTGACAAACACTAATGAGAATGATTATTATTACCACACGTTTTACGGAACGTATCTCCTGACAATGTATGACTTAATAATTTGCTATTTTATTAATACTCATTGTTTGAACAAAGGCTTACATAGATTTGTTCTTGTTTAGCTCGTAAAAGAATTGATGTTACAAACAGGCAATTATTATTAGCAACAATAATAATTAAACGCTTGCAGCAACAATGCTTTAACGGACTGAATACACGACTATTGCTCACATTGCTATTTTACGGCCGCCTTGTGCGGCCGCTTTTTTTATAGTGTCAATTCGGTTAACTATACTCACCTCAAACAAGGCCCTGAAGAAACACCGTCAGGAAGATAGATTAATGCACCGCTTATTCACACAGCCCCACTAACTCATTAATGGTTGCCTCAATTCCCACCGCGATTTCCGCTATATTTTGTCCTAGCATATACGCAGGTGTCGTTAATACTCGATGATGTTGGTCATAAACAAAACTATCAACAGCACAATTAATATGCTTGCCACCCATTTGCATAATAGCATCGGCTGTTTCTTTATCATTACCGATAGTAAATTCAATATCCGCACCATAGATTTGCGGTAATAGTGCAGGTGCAATACAAAGATAAGCAGCAGGTTTTTTTAAATCTGCAAATTGCTTTGCGGCGACTAAGACATTTGCTTCAACGGCACAACCGCTTCCATTAACAGCAAAATCTGATAAGTTTTTGGCAGCACCAAAGCCGCCAGGAACCACTAAAGCCGAGAAGTTTTTAGCGTCCAACTGTGCAAGATCCTGAATGTCACCACGAGCAATTCGGGCAGCTTCGACCAAGACATTACGCTGCTCTCCTTCGCTCACTTCACCTGTTAAGTGATTCACTACATGTAATTGATTAATATTGGGAGCAAAACACTGATAACTCACCCCAGCTTTTGCTAAAGCAAGTAAAGTTAAAACACTTTCATGTAACTCAGCACCATCGAACACCCCTGAGCCAGATAAGATAACCGCAATATTTTTCATTATTCCTTTACCCATTTTTGTTAAGTAATGCTAGTTTGCGATATATTGTTCATGATTAAAAGAAAATAATCATAATTAAAACTGGTAAAAATAATCCAATCTGGTAAATTAACGCTCCGGTCTGAAAGATGCCTTTAGTAAAGGTGAATAAAGACTAAAAAATAAGCATATTTTTACAATGTCTCATTGTAAAGTACCTCGGCAAAGCTCATGCCAGCTTATTTGATTATCCACAAAACTGAGTCATATGGATGAATTTCAATCACTTCCATAATAAACAATTAAAAACAATCACTTACGAAGTCAAGTCGTAGCTTAAGTGATCTTGATTTAAATCAATTACTCATTTGCTACACAGAGTTATCCACAGAAATTTTATCATTTTAACCACCAAGTTAACCATTTTCCTTACTAAAATCCCGAAAGTTACTACAGAGTTAACTGACAAGGTTAAATCCCTCGTGCTAGCATGCGTATAAATTGGCTTGCTTTAGCCTCAACTAACACAATGACACAATCAATATGGCTACAATAAAAGAAAATCCTTTCGTTCTAGTAGATGGTTCATCTTACTTATTTCGCGCATTTTACGCGCCGCCACACTTAACCAACTCAAAAGGTGAAGCAACAGGTGCTGTTTATGGTGTGATCAATATGCTTCGCAGCCTGATTAATCAATATCAACCAAGCAATATGGTTGTTGTGTTTGATGCTAAAGGCCCAACATTCCGTAATGATATGTACAGTGAATATAAGGCAAATCGACCGCCGATGCCGGATGACTTACGCGGACAAATCGAACCTCTGCATAAGTTAATCAAAGCAATGGGCATTCCGCTTATTTCGGTTCCAGGCGTTGAAGCTGATGATGTCATAGGCACTCTAGCAACACAGGCAAGTAAGCAAGGCATCCACACCCTCATTAGTACGGGTGACAAGGATATGGCGCAATTAGTTGATGACAATGTCACCTTAATTAATACCATGACCAATACAGTGCTCGATCGCGAAGGCGTTATTGAAAAATTTGGGGTGCCGCCAGAGCTTATAATCGATTTTCTTGGCTTAATGGGCGATAGCTCAGATAACATCCCTGGCGTACCTAAAGTTGGTGAAAAGACTGCATTAGGTATGCTCCAAGGCATAGGCAGTATCAATGAGATTTACCAAAACATTGATAAACTAGCCACACTTAGTTTCCGTGGAGCAAAAAGCATTGGCAAGCGGATGCTTGAACATGAAGAAATGGCAAGATTATCTTATCAACTCGCAACCATTAAGCTCGATGTCGAGTTGGAGGAAAGCTATAGCGATTTCACTATGGCTCCAGCAAACCAAGATCAATTAATTGAGTTGTTTGGCCAATTAGAGTTTAAGCGATGGCTATCTGAAGCACTTGATGGTGGTAATCCACTTGAAGTTAAAGCAAGTTCAGAATCGGGCAATAGCGAAACGACAGCCCCATCATCAGGTATTAACACCAAAGATTACCCGGTTATTTATACACTAGGTCAGCTGATTCAGTGGGTTAGAAAGTTAGAAAATGCTTCTCTATTTGCCTTTGACCTAGAAACCACCAGCCTTAACTATATGGAGGCTGAAATCGTCGGTATGTCATTTGCGATTAAAGAGCAAAATAGTGACGGTGATGATGAGTACCAAGCAGCTTACTTACCATTAGCCCATGATTATGAAGAAGCGCCAAAACAAATCGCGCTATCATTAGCTCTTGAGAAGTTAACACCGTTATTAGAAGATGCTTCGCAGCTTAAAGTGGGTCAAAACTTGAAGTATGACCGTAATGTACTGGCTAATTACGATATTACCCTCAATGGTATTAGCCATGACACCATGTTGGAGTCTTATGTTTTAAATTCAACAGCGGTTAAACACAATATGGATGCACTAGCGCTTAAATATTTAGGCCATAAGACTATCCATTTTGAAGACATTGCTGGCAAAGGTGCCAAACAGCTTACATTTAACCAAATAAAGATTGCTCAAGCGGCGCCTTACGCGGCTGAAGACGCTGATGTGACACTACGCCTACATGATAACTTAATGGCGAAACTTGAGGACGAAGGCAGCTTATTACCGTTATTTAACGACATTGAAATGCCATTACTGCCTGTACTATCAGACATCGAACGCACTGGTGTATTGATCGATGATACTCAACTTTTTGAGCAAAGCGCTCAACTTGCTAAGCGTATTGAAGAGTTACAACAACAGGCTTGGTCAGTTGCTGGTGAAGAGTTTAATCTTGGTTCAACCAAACAATTACAAGACATCTTATTTAGTGATGAAAAGATGGCTCTGCCTGTGCTGAAGAAAACCCCCAAAGGCGCCCCTTCAACCAACGAAGAAGTGTTACACGAACTGGCTAATGATTATGAACTGCCACAGATCATCTTAGAATACCGTAGCCTGACTAAGCTAAAAACAACTTACACAGATAAGCTACCTTTAATGATAAACAAAGACACGGGCCGCGTTCATACCAGTTACCACCAAGCTGTGACCGCAACGGGGCGTTTATCATCAACCGATCCAAATCTACAGAATATTCCTATTAGAACCGACGAAGGTAAACGTATTCGTCAAGCATTTGTCGCTCCTGCGGGCTACAAAATAGTAGCTATCGATTATAGTCAAATTGAGCTGCGCATTATGGCTCATCTATCACAAGATAGCGGCCTATTAACTGCTTTTGCCAATAACTTGGACATTCACAAAGCAACCGCATCTGAAGTGTTTAATACGCCATTTGAGGAAGTCACCGTTGATCAGCGTCGCAGCGCTAAAGCAGTCAACTTCGGCTTAATCTACGGCATGTCAGCGTTTGGACTAGCTAAACAACTAGATATTCCTCGAGGTCTGGCTCAGCAATATATTGATAGCTATTTCGACAAATATCCGGGTGTTTTACAATACATGGAAGATACCCGTGCTGTTGCAGCCGATAAGGGTTACGTTGAAACGCTAGATGGTCGTCGCCTTTATTTAGCTGATATCAATGCACGTAACGGTGCTCGACGCAAAGCGGCTGAACGTGCAGCGATTAATGCGCCAATGCAAGGTACTGCTGCTGACATCATTAAAAAGGCAATGCTCAAAGTGAGCCAATGGCTTAACGAACAGCCCGATGATTTAGCTAAAATGATCATGCAAGTTCACGATGAATTGGTCTTTGAAGTTAAAGAAGATTGTGTTGAACAATTCTGTTTAGATGTTCAAGAAATTATGGCTCAAGCAGCCGATCTTGATGTTCCACTCATTGCTGAAGCTGGCGCTGGTGACAACTGGCAGCAAGCACATTAGTAAGGTAAAAATAAAAAAGATCTTTTTTCGATCTTTGATTGAACTATTGATGATTAGTAATGACTAACTATATGTAAGTTAGTTATCTCTCTATCATTACTTTCCTTGTACCGAGCTTTATTAAGCTCGGTTTTTTTTGTCTAAAATTCTCACTTTTCAGCACAAAAGTACGCCACAGGCCACTTTCAAGGATATTTTTCACAATTTTATTGTCTATACTAAGTGATGATAGCAATCTAAATTTTCAATCATGATAAAAAAATATCATCAGATTAACATGGGTTGATATATAACAACGCTTGGCTGCGGCTAAGAAGAGAGGGTGAGATGAGTAATTTGAACTACGACGGTGAGGATCTTGAACCATTCCTAAATTTAGACAATGATGCATCAACTGAGAAAAAAAAAGCCACTCGCAATGCAAAACGGCGTGAAGTACGCCAACGAATTGATGAACTAGAAGCAGAACGCGAATTAAGAAGGGAGCTCAGTGACGAATGGGATGACATCTAAGCACAAAAGCACTTTCCCATAATAGATAATTAGCAGCAAAGTAAGTCGCTTTTTCTTCTACCTAAAACGACTTACTTGCTCTGAGCATTACACTATCAACAATACCCTTAGCATCTCGTCACATCAAAGCTGAGCACTTCATTGATGTGAGCTTTATTCAATGCAAGCATCACAAGTCGATCAACCCCTAAGGCCACACCAGCACAATCCGGTAATCCAGCACTAAGTGCGTTAATTAAGTGATGATCAATAGGCTGTTCTATTAAACCTTGCTGTTGACGCTGTAAGTTATCGGCCTCAAATCGGGCTAATTGCTCTGTCGGATCTTGGAGTTCATGAAAACCATTAGCTAACTCAATACCTCGATAATAAAATTCGAAACGACGGGCAACACGTAAGTCTTTTGGCTCAAGTCGCGCTAGTGCAGCTTGTGATGCAGGGAAATGGTAAATCGCCATTGGACGCGTTAAGCCAATCTTCGGCTCAATCACGAAACAAAACAATACTTGCAGTAAAGTATCTTTATCTTGTTCTGTTGCAACAAAGTCACCTAAATCATGAGCTAAAGCCAGCGCGCGTAATTGTTCTATATCAGCAGTTAGCGGGTCGACGTTAAGGTACTGCAAAAAAACCTGCTGATAGGACATAACTTCACAAGGCACTGTTTCTAAAATAGATTGTAATAGCTGATCAACCTCATCAATAAGTGCCAAATGATCATAGTCCGGCTGATACCATTCAAGCATCGTAAACTCAGGATTGTGATAACGGCCTGACTCTTCGTTTCTAAACGACTTATTGATTTGATATATCGCACCACTGCCAGCGCAAAGTAAGCGTTTCATATGGAATTCTGGCGATGTTTGAAGATAAAGCTTTTGCCCATTCGCAAACCCGGGGCCAACAAAGGTTGTATCAAAGGTGTGTAGGTGCACATCAGTCACTGTCGCTTGTGACATCGCTGGCGTATCGACCTCGAGCACGTCCCTTTGTACGAAGAATTGCCTAATCTTTGCTAATACCTTTGCTCTTTGTCGTAATGCTTCGATAGACGCACTGGGTTGCCAGCTCATTAATTTACTCCTAGAAAACAAAAATCCGCTATCAAAGATAACGGATTTTAACAGTGTTTAATTTCACCTACAGGTTAAAGTATATTGGTCAATTACTTGCTTACGCGAGAAACGTATTCACCTGTGCGCGTATCAACTTTAATGACTTCACCAATTTGAATAAATAGTGGAACACGAACAACAGCACCTGTTGAAAGCGTCGCAGGTTTACCGCCCGTACCAGCAGTATCACCTTTTAGACCAGGATCGGTTTCAGTGACTTCTAATTCAACAAAGTTTGGTGGCGTTACCGTAATTGGGTTGCCGTTCCATAAAGTGATAATACAAACATCTTGCTCTACTAGCCACTTAACAGCATCAGCAACAGCCGCTTCTTCTGCGGCAATTTGCTCAAAGGTATCGTTGTTCATGAAATGCCAAAACTCACCATCAGCATATAAATAAGCTAAATCACATTCCATAACATCAGCAACTTCAAAAGTTTCACCTGACTTAATCGTCTTTTCTAGCACTTTACCAGAAATCAATTTACGAATTTTTACGCGGTTAAATGCTTGACCTTTACCCGGTTTAACCGTTTCATTTTCAATGATGTTACTTGGCTCACCATCAAACATTAATTTTAAACCATTCTTAAATTCATTCGTGCTAACTGTAGCCATGACTTCCTCGTTTTATTATCAGAGCCACAGGCTCTATCTATATTTTAAAATTAAATCATTGTAAAAGTGTGTTCTAGCCTTACAGCCATAGCGATAAATTGCTATAGTCTCACTCATTACAAATTCTATTAGTCGATTCTACCTGATTAATCGCCAATCTAAAAATAAATGCCGCAGATAGTCACTCAAAATATAATCCCACATCAAATATCTTGGCAAAAAGAACTTGCTCAGGCATTCAATGATCCTATAAAACTGCTCGATTACTTAAACATCGATAAAGAAAAGTATAGTGACTCTTTTGCTGCGCGTAAGTTATTTCCGTTGCGAGTGCCTGTACCATTTGTCCACCGCATGGAACGTGGCAATGCTGATGATCCCTTATTAAAACAAGTGATGACCGCGCGCGAAGAATTTTTCGAGCAGCAAGGTTTTAGTGACGACCCGTTAAAAGAGCAACAGCCACCACTTCCTGGTTTATTGCACAAGTACGATAATCGTGTGCTATTAATGCTACGCACCGCTTGTGCAATTAATTGTCGCTATTGTTTTCGTCGACATTTTCCATATCAAGACAATAGCTTAAGTAAAGCACGTATCGTTGAAATTGTTGACTATATCGAGCAACGACCACAGATTAATGAAGTGATCCTTTCAGGTGGAGATCCTCTGATGGCCAATGATCAACATATCACTGAGCTTTTTAATCATTTAGAACCGATAAAGCATGTAACGCGCATTCGCATTCATACACGCTTACCCATCGTTATTCCATCTCGTATCACAAATGAATTGTTATCACTGTTTAAGCAAACACGATTTAATGTGGTAATGGTAATGCATATCAACCATGCCAACGAAATTGATCTCGATATTAAAGATATAGCAAATAGGCTTAAGAGCCATCATGTTACGCTGCTTAATCAAGCCGTTTTACTACACAAGATTAATGATAATTTAACTGCTCAAGTTAATTTAAGTGAGTCATTATTTGATGCTGGGATTATGCCTTACTACCTTCATTTATTAGATAAGGTAACGGGAGCGAGTCACTTTGATACGGACGAACAAGCAGCAATAAAGCTGATGCACCAACTCTATCAGCAACTACCAGGTTTTCTAGTACCGAAGTTAGTTCGTGAAATAGGTGGAGAAGCGCACAAAACCCCTATCGATCTTGGGCTCATGCCTGATCTATAATAGTCTTAAAATTTAATTAACCAAATATTTAGAGAGTCGCATGTCACATAGCCCACTTTTTGCCGCTTTAACGGAAAATATTCGCCTAATCTATCGTCAGTCAATCGACGCAGATAAAGCAATTGATGAGTTACGCCAACAGGATATGGCCAAATTTAGTGCCATTTTTGATGAGCAGCAAGGTTTTAAAACAAAAGCTAACCGTTTTACCCCTTATGCAGAAGAGTTAGGTAATGACTTAGTTGCTTTGCAACAAGCAGAAAGTGATGATGTCCCGACACTAGTGCAGCCGCTAGTTGCAAAAATTGAAATACAATTGCAGCTGCTCCAAGTGTTTAAAAGCAATTTAAAAAGCAAACCAAAGAAATAAGGGACTTATTCTCTCAATAAGGGACTTATTCTCACAATAAGGGACTTATTCTCACAATAATTCGTTATTTATTGGTTAGCTTGCGGCATTATGCCGCAAGTTTTTGCCCTTTACGCATCGAAAATGCTTTCATAATTTGTTGCTGACGTTCAACTAAATTACTGCTGATAAAGCATAAACGGCTACCGGTTTTTTGCTGCTCTAAAATACCAGGAATTTGTTGCGCCATGATCTCGTCATCATCGCTCAAGGCATATAATTGCACTTCGTCGCCAGGAATAGAGCATAGAGCTTCATAAGCACCAGTACCAACAGGTGTTAAGTTGATATCGTTTTCTACGATCTCGCCACCAGCTAGCGCACAGTAAATTTCTTCACCAGAAAACTCACTTTTAATTACCATATACTGCACTTCTTCTTGGTAATCTAAACCTAAGCTATTTAGAACAAGACGGTTTGTTTCTGCACTTGCGTGCGCATTCGTTGCCATTTCACTTTTAAACATAACGTTATTCCTTATTACTAGTGCCAGAAAGCTGTTATAAACACTGGCAATACTTAATGAATTTATAATCATTAAATATAAAGCAATATCAATGCCAAAAGTTAGACTTATAGTATCTTCATGATAATTATATATATTAATAATCAGAAGCAATGGTCAAATATCCGCAACGATCCTATAGCGGCAAAAAGATCCTTTTAGGAGGACAAACTAATGCCTCCTCTTTTTATCATGACTATTTACCGGCCAGTGATTCACGTAACCAACGCTTTAACATACGCTTTTCATAGGCTAACGCTTCAGTAGAGCCTGCAAGTTTCGCATTCATATTAAAGCCAATGTCTCTAACGCGTTTACGCTGTTTCGCAACAACCTGATCTTTAGGACCCTTTATTACATACTCAATATCAATCATTGGCGGATAAATATCTTGGATGATTCGAATATTCCCTCCCTGCCCAATCACCGGACGTACATCACCTGCTAAGTCGAGGTTATAGACAGTGACTGACGCTTGTTGACCGCGCTTAAGGTATTTAGATAGTTCTTGCTTGAGATACTCATCTAAGTTATTCATAACTCGTTTTTCAAAGCGCTTTTGAATTCCACTAGCCGCATCAATATCACGAAACTTATCAACATTTTTCCACTGCACTTTCACAGCACTCACATCAACCTTGTTTGCAGTAGTCGCTTGCGCGTATGTACCAAATATTAACCAACTACAACTTACCGCAATCACCATTAATTTTTTAATCGACATTATGTTCTCCTCTTTCTGACAATCGCGTCTCTAGTTCGAGCTTCTTCTTCAACTTCAAAAAAAGCTAAGATTATTTTTTCATTATCTAATAATTAAGAGTGCATAGAAATAGATTAGTTTCAATGGATTACATTTGATAACAAAATTAATTAGCTAGCTTTGTAAAGTTTAACTAAAGGTGGGGAGTGCTAAAAAGTCACCACAAATAATTGTGACCAGCGCTTACCTGTAATGATGAATTGCTGTTGTTGTTGGTTAAAAGCAATACCATTTAAAACATCTTCGTTACCGCTAGGCTGTTCAATAGCGACTATGTAACTGCAGTCAATGATACGTTCTACTTGACCAGATAATGGACTGACTTGATAAATAAAATGATCGCTGAGCCGATTAATATACAAGGAGCCATTAGCGAAGATTAGATCGTTTAGCCAGCGTAATGGTTTACCTTTGATCATAACTCGAACGTCACTAACGACTTCAAAATGATGATTCAAGAACTGTAAACGCTCACTGCCATCCGTCATGACAAAGCCATCATCAATGCTCGCTAGACCCCAGCCTTCACCTTGGTAAGGTAGCTCTGTAATCGGCTGTAAATCTGTCAGGCGGTAGACCATTGCTATTTGTGATTGCCATGTTAATTGAATAAGTTGCTCACGATTACAGGCAATACCTTCACCCCAATGGTCTTCAAGTGGGTGGGATAGCTCAGGTATTGCATGTTCAAAAGATAGACGCCGCACCGTAGACTCACCAATTAATCCGGTGCTTTCATATAAGCACCCTTGTTCAAAGACAAGACCTTGAGTAAATGCTCGCGGATCATGAGGGTAAACAGCTATTATCTGAGGTGTAACAATTGGAATATTGAAGTACCACAATTGTTGGTAAGTTTGCCTAGCCGCTTGTTTGATACGAGCGAGTGAGCTCACGACTGTTGTTCCTGTTTGATAACAGCCTTAATCCTATCCTTCGCTGTTGCCTTGATACGGTTAATCATGTCAATCAAATGATAAAAACGACCCAACCCCGTCGCTCGATTAAAACTGACCAAGCCATAACGTTCGCGCCGTTGAGTCACCCAAGTTTGCTTATATCGATCATCATCTGTACCAAAATCGAGTTCAGTGACACCATCTTGCTCAATCACATGCTCAACCATCAACATAATGGCAATAGCACCTACAGAGTCATGTTGGTAGGCTTGTATATAAGCGGTGCGCATCATCACACACTGCGTGCCTGTGACAATTGCAAATTCAAAGGCCACGGGGTTTCCATCAAGATAAATACATAAAAATCGTAAACGTCCCTGCGCTGCCGCCCTCCGTATTAGTTGTGGGTAGAATTGCTCAAATAAATCCGGCTCCTTCCAACTCTGTTGGTAAATCTCCAGATAAATCCCTACAGCTAATTCGGCTTCATCAGCTTGAGAAAATAGTTTAATCGTCATACGCTGCTGGCGTTGTAGTTTTCGA
Organism: Psychrobium sp. 1_MG-2023; assembly: GCF_030689115.1. NCBI lineage: Bacteria > Pseudomonadati > Pseudomonadota > Gammaproteobacteria > Alteromonadales > Shewanellaceae > Psychrobium > Psychrobium sp. 1_MG-2023. The sequence goes on from NZ_JAUYVJ010000009.1 coordinate 113,077, forward strand.
CACTTTCGCTGATAGTTTTTTATCGCTTTTTTATTTGATTTGCTCCGACTACTGACGTATTGCTCAAAGTCGGCAAAAGCAAAACGTTCATACCAGTTCCCCTTGTAAAGGTAAGGCTGACAGTAAAAGTTACTTTGATTTAACGTTTGATGAATCACCTTATAAGCCATCGTTTGCGGGGCCATTAGATTAAGATCAATTAAATGCCATCGCGGTTTTGACTTTACTAAGTAGCCAATTAGTTTGACTAACGCCGTTTGGCTATCACTATCTTCATCATCAACCAAAACAGAGAAAAAACTGGATTGAAAATTAGTTAAACCTGCAAGAGAGTGGCGACTGAGCACCCAATGGGCAAACTTAGAACCATTTTGTCCAGCAGGGGTTCGTAAGAACGCTAGTGCAAGGCATTGCTGCTGATCATTTTCCACCACATAGATAGACACTTGAGCATCCGCTTCTAATCCCGCATTCATCATTGTGCTAAACCATAACTCACTTAAATAAAGATTGTTAGCTGCTTGCCGCCGCATTAGTAAGTGAGCCGACTCAGGCAAATCATGTAAAGATTTATAGTCATTAACGTTCACTGGTAACGCTCCTATTAATTGTGGCTAAGCAGTTGAGATAACTCAGTGCTAGCACTATCAACATAGGAAAATGCTGAATGGTGGAATTGTTTGCTTTTCAAGTATTCATCACTAACCAATAGAGTCAACTGTCCCGATTTTTCACGTCTAATAACCTCCCGTTGTACTATCCCGATGAGATAAGATTGGCGCTCATTTTCAGCGAGACTTTCAGCACAATAAATATCCGCGAGTAAACAAAAATTCTCACTGTTCGCAGGATGATCTTCAGCGGCCTCTCTATGCTTAGAAGGGGGAACTACCCAGCCGCAACTCTTTACTACGCCCAACTCTTTAACACTATAGCCCGTCGCACCCGCTTCAAGCCTTGCTAAGCAATGGCTTAGAAAGTGACTCTGCTGCTCCATGCTCAACTGACAACTAAACTCCACAAAGTCGACTAATTGGTTTTCCCTGATAACGAAACTCACCTCGACAGCTAACAAGCTGCAAATGTTAATCTGATAATTATCATAAGCCTCTACAATACTTACTGGCTGTGTCTGCAGTCCCAACCGTTGACGTAAGCATTGAGCTTTATCACGCGCTTGTTGAGGAGTCATGTCGCAATGCCGTAATAAACGCTTGCAGCTTGTTAATAATAGCTCACTCAAACAAGCTCGATAGTATGCAATTGGCTCAATAAAAAGGCGCAACACACTCACGTTTGCATAGGCGTTAGCATAACGAGCTTTCCAAGTCCCCCCGGGGGTTAAATCGATCGCTTTGAGTTGACGTTCAGCAAGTAATTGAGCCCCCATCAACATCAGTAACTTTCCTGGCGAATGCCGAGAGTAAGTCGGATCATAACTAAAAACAGCAACACTGAATTCGCCTTGGTTGATCACACCAACCACAGCAGCAATAATAGTATTATTGAGTGTCATTTTTAATATTTTCACATCCTGATGGTGGCTTATTAGCGCATGTGTAAAGGCCAATTTATGACTGTCCTGCCTAAAGGGTAAGCAATGATTAACCGCCCCTTGGCGTAAGTCATAGCAGGTCGCTATACGTTGTAGATCATCGTCAAAGCCACTTGCTCCCTCGGAGACTAACTCGATACTGACATCTCCTAGTTTTCGTAAGCGAGACAGCTTACTTTTATTACTTTTTTTACGTAACGAAGCCCATGGGGCCTGCTTGGCGTCAAAACGTATTAAAGGTTGTTGCTCATTACGCATGATATGACGCGCTGTTAATTGATCGGTTGTTGCAATGATATGGCTAAGTATTGGCGGTAAAAATTTTAGTGTAAGTTCGGGGAAATATGTCTGCCCTTTAAGCAGCACTAGTCCTCGCTTTAGAAATGAGTCAAAACGATCATTACATGATAGCCAACACTGATATTCAGCTTGATGAGCGCCTGCATGGACAATCATCGAAGTTGATTGGTCTTGTGCTAACAGCCAGAGGTTTTGCACGCCTTGTTCATTTTCTTCTAGAACAACCAATGGAAGATAAGCGTGGTTATAATGTTCAAACCAACACAAGATAAACTCCACTGATTGAAAAGGCGTTGCCCATCGACATGCTTGGTAGAGCTCAAACCATTGCTGCTGAAACACTTTACAGTTAAGTTTACTGAGTGCCTGCTCTCCAGCTAATAACTGTACCTTTTGCATCACCCCTGCCCTCTAAGCTGCCTAATGAGCTGGTTAAAGCCGCATACTTCGGCTTCAAACTCGATTTGACTGACTCGTGAGCTATCTAGGATCCGATCTAAGCTATAATGTGGCGTATCATAGTCAACTAATCGAGGGGTACATGTTGTTGCCGTAAGTACTTGTTGCTGTTGTAAGATAGGCCAATGTGCGGGTTTCCAATCACCACTAGGGTAACAAAAATGCACCATAGGCGTGGCTAATAACGGATTAACCTTTTGTTTATTTCTAACGAGAGCATCACGAGCAAGCTCACTATCAACAGGCAGTTCATGGCGATGAGTATGCAACTGAATATCAACTCCTAATGCAATGAGCTGCTTTAATTCCTGCTGATTAATCAGCCCCAAGATACGGCTACTTTTTAGCTGCCCATAATCAACGTTTAAACACTCACCTAAGCGCTGTAACAATAATTCTCGGCACTCAGCATCGGGAAGGCTTTGTCCATGTTGTTTTAACTGTTCTCTCAACTTAAGTTTATTATCATCGGTTAACGGTACTTTTTCAGTTGGTAGAGATACGATATGCAATTCGTCTAAGGACACCTGCTTGCATTGCGTTTTCCAGAACATATAGTCAACGGTTAAGGTAAAAATAGGCTCCAGCCGATCAAAATAATAAGAGGTAAGGTAAAGCGTTGCAGGATAATTGTATTGATGTAACAGCGGTGCAGCGAGCTTATAAACACTGTAAAAGCCATCATCGATAGTTAATACGACGGCATCGTCGGGGAAACTTTGTTGTTTATAATCACAATAGGCTTGGTCTAAAGTTATCACTTGATAATTATGCTGCTTTAAATACTCTAATCGGCGTTCAAATTCCGCTAATCGAATAAACAACCCCGGAACAAACAGCTCTTCATCTTGCAAGCTAAAGCCGTGATAGCACAAGATTCTCAACTTCTTCTTCATCAACAAACGTGACAAGATAAATAAGCCACAATACTTGCAACAGTAATAAAAAAATCGCTTGAGCGGTTCGCGCATTCATCGACTCCATTCATTGAATGATTCAGTTATAAATGTGAAAGGGCCACGCCTAGACTCTCCTCTACTCATAACTAACAAGGAACTATGTCTATGAGATAAGTATAGATAGGATTTAACATTCTTCCATTATCTATAGATAGGTTCCTTAGTTATGATTAAAAACAAGCAACAACTTAGTAGGCAATAAAGCTACTGCATGGAGAATCCCGAAGTTAAACAGCTTTTCCTTTAAGTGTGATGGGAAGAAATCTTGACTAATTTAGAGTCATCACATTTCAGTGACGATAGCTTGAAAAAATCGTTCGATTAACTAACTGCAGGATATTGAGGTGAAGCGCACGAGGTTGAATTTATTTTAATCCCAATTCCGTTAATCAAGTAAGCAATTTTGTAACGTGAATAAACCGATTAGTGCATTGATTCCATGTTCCAAATAGGCGCTAAGTAGTGACCTTAATGACGACAAGCAATTAATTATATATACAGTTTTCTGCATAGTCGTAACTAACACTGCTGTCATTCACTTAGTCCGTGCAAAGTAACCAAGCTAATAATGGAATTGATTTAACTGGCCTAAGTGGACAAACATTTAGTTCAGTGGGTATAGCATTACTCCAAAAGCAATAACTTCAGAAACTTGATGTAAACCCCTCTCAAAAAAAAAGCGCCATACAGCGCTTAATGTTTACTTATTTTTAGTGATTTTAAGGTTAAAGCTTGGCACGATCTTTAATTGCACCCGCAGTTGCTGAAGCCCCTTTACCATTAGCTTGAGCCCAATCATAAATCGTTGTTCCATCAGCTTCTGGCGTCGTAAGCATTTTAGCGCTTAAGCGCTTAGCAATAAAACTACCAACACTATCAGCATCCTTTACCATTGCATAACGCAGTAAACTCTGCCCATCACAAGAGATACGGTTGTAAACTTTTTTTAGCTTGATTTTATTACTACGTAATTGATCACGTAAGCGTGATTTATGGTCAGACTCAACATAACCGCAAATTGCAGTAGTCACTTGATCAGAAGCTTGAGCTGGTGTTGAATAAGCACCAACAACGAGTAAAGACGCGATGGTCAGGGTTGAAATTTTTTTCATTATCTTTTCCTACTATACAACATGTGTACAGCTGTATTTCGCCTAGCAATCCTAATTACCAATTCGATTAATTTAAGTTTACATAAATAACTTAATAGAATTGATAATGAGTATCCAATTAGTCAAAATGCCAGCTGTCATACTACTTAGCTACAGCAAAACTTTAGTCTCAAAACCTAAGTCGTAATACTTTAGTTTAAACTAAGTGGCAATAATCGTTAAAAATTATGATTTAGTCAACCTTTTTGTAAAAATTTATGCTCGCTGTAATGTGTAAGTAGAAAAATTAACACCTGACTTAGATTTGTGATTTAACTTATCACTTTGTTTCCATTGATATATATTGTAGTCAGGGAAAAAAGCATCTCCAGCAACATCAAGTTCAATATCTGTTAAATATAAGTTATCAACCTGTTCAAGCATTTGTTCGTATAAGCGTGCTCCGCCAATAATCATTAATTCATCGCAGTGATCGCCAGCAGCGATTGCTTGTTCGATTGAGTTAACAACGGTAACGCCATCTATCTTCAATGAGGTATTTGAAGACAAAACAATATTTTTACGTCCAGGTAATGGTCGCCCAATTGACTCAAAAGTATTGCGCCCCATGACAATAGGCTTACCCATAGTAACCTGCTTAAAGTAGCTTAGCTCTTCAGGTAAGTGCCACGGCATTTTATTATCTTTTCCAATCACTCGGTTTGCAGCCATTGCTGCGATCATTGAAATTTTCATGCATAAACTCAATTTTAATCAATTTACAAACAAAAACGGCTGGCCTAAGCCAACCGTTTAATCATTACCATTATGAATTATGGGCGGTACTCGACTTCAACGTCGTAATCATCTTCGTCCCAGTCATCCCAGTCATCATCATCGTCTTCAGTAATAACAGCAGCGCCATTAATCTGTTCATTATGATAATCATCCCATTTAAATTCAACATCTTCAGAGTGATCCACTTTTTCTTCAACATGAGGATTCTCTTCAATGTAGTTCATTAATAAATGACTCAGCTCTTTAGTACCGGTCTTACTAATCGCTGAAATGCAGTGATACTCATCATCCCAACATAATGCATCAAGCACATCATCAATACGTTCTTGGCGCTCTTCTTCAGGTACTAAGTCTAATTTATTAAACACTAACCAACGGGTTTTAGCGGCCAGTTCTGGCTTATGTTGCTCTAGCTCTTGAACGATTTGAGCAGCGCCTTCTGCAGGGTCTGACCCATCAAATGGCATTAAGTCAACAATGTGTAATAGTATACGACAGCGCTCTAAATGCTTGAGGAATCGTGTACCTAAGCCAGCACCATCAGAGGCTCCCTCAATAATACCGGGAATATCGGCAACAACAAAGCTACGATCCATACCGGCACTTACAACCCCTAAATTAGGAACTAGCGTTGTGAATGGGTAATCAGCGACTTTTGGCTTTGCAGCTGATACAGAGCGGATAAAGGTCGACTTACCCGCATTAGGGAAGCCTAATAAACCTACATCGGCTAATAACATTAGCTCAAGTTTAAGATTGCGCACTTCACCCGGCGTACCTAAGGTCTTTTGTCGTGGAGCACGGTTAGTACTTGTTTTAAAACGTGCATTACCTAGGCCATGATAACCGCCTTTGGCAACCATTACCTTTTCACCAATACGCGTTAAGTCACCGACAGCTTCTCCAGTTTCTTGATCGGTAATTCGAGTACCAACAGGCACTTTAAGAATTAAGTCGTTACCACGCTTACCTGTACAGTCTTTACCTTGACCATTGGTGCCACGCTCTGCCGCATGGAAGCGTGTATAGCGATAATCTATCAGCGTGTTAAGGCTTTCGTGGGCAACCATGTATACATCACCACCATCACCACCATCACCGCCATCAGGGCCGCCATCAGGGACAAACTTTTCACGTCTAAAACTAACTGTTCCAGAACCGCCATCGCCCGCTTCAACTTTAACGATCGCTTCATCAACAAATTTCATTGGTTTACTCCGCACAAACCTATTTAACTAAGTATACTCTCAATCATCTGAAGATAAAGGTCACACTTAAATCTTGGCTACCAGGTGCTTTAATTATATAAATTACTTGATACCAAACGTACAAAACGTCGGTACTATACCAATTACATTAAAAAATTATTCTACTGATTAATGGAGTTGGTACCCGGATCAACAATGATCCTTAAACAGATCCTTTTTTATCAAGCCAATGCTTTTAGAGATAAAAAAAAACCCCGCTAGTGCGGGGTTTTCGAATCCGTATTAAATCTATTACTCAGCAACGATGCTGATGTATTTACGATTTAATGAACCTTTTTGCTCAAATTGAACTTTACCTTCAACTTTTGCGAAAAGGGTGTGGTCTTTACCCATACCTACGTTAGTACCAGCGTGGAATTTAGTACCACGTTGACGAACTAGGATGTTACCAGCAAGAACTGATTCACCGCCAAAACGTTTAACGCCAAGACGTTTACTTTCTGAATCACGACCGTTACGGGTACTACCAGCAGCTTTCTTATGTGCCATTTCAGATTACCTCTTAAGCGTTAATTGCAGTGATCTTCACTTCAGTGAACCACTGACGATGACCTTGTGATTTACGTGAGTGCTTACGACGACGGAACTTAACGATTTTAATTTTATCGCCACGGCCGTGAGTAAGAATCTCAGCAGTTACTTTACCACCTTCAACATAAGGGGCACCAACGTTAATGTTTTCGCCATCGGCGATCATTAGAACCTTGTCAAAATCGATGCTAGCACCGGCTTCAAGGTCAATTTTTTCCAGGCGCAACGTTTGGCCTTCAGCCACACGGTGTTGTTTACCGCCACTTTGGAAAACAGCGTACATGTTCATCTCCGCTATGACATAAGTTGCTTTATTTGTGTTGCAAGTTATGCCTAATCTAGTTTCTCAATAGGGCGCAGATTCTACGCAACTGTCATATTTTAAGCAAGCCCTAATTGAAAAAAAGTATAAAAAAACTATGATTATTTTTATGTCCATAATAATTCTATCTTGTTAGACCAAATCCCTTAGCTTAAGTAATGTTAAAAAGTGTTTTTTATTGTACAATCCCTCGCAAAATAGTCGTCAAAATATTATCGGTGATAAATAATTCACCACGATATTATGTACCGTAAATTAAGTCATTGAGAGAATTATGGATTTTAAAGCGATTAGCGCCTTATCAGAAACAGATATGGACTCAGTCAATCAGCTTATTCAGCAGCAACTATCGTCCGACGTCGCTTTAATTAATCAATTAGGGTTTTATATCATTAACAGCGGCGGCAAACGAATGCGTCCATTGTTAACGGTGTTAGCTGCTCGTGCTTTAGGTTATGAAGGAAAGGATCATATTTCGATCGCAGCGATCATCGAATTTATTCACACATCCACGTTACTTCATGATGATGTCGTCGATGAATCAACCATGCGCCGTGGTAAAGAAACTGCCAATGCTCTATTTGGTAATCAAGCCAGTGTGTTAGTGGGTGACTTTTTATACTCGCGTTCATTTCAAATGATGACGGATATCAACAACCTAACAGTAATGAAGGTATTAGCCGATGCGACTAATATCATTGCTGAAGGTGAGGTATTACAGTTAATCAATGTCAACGATCCTGATACCACCGAAGAAAGTTACATGCGAGTCATTTACTGTAAAACAGCCAAACTGTTTGAAGCAGCCACACATTTAGCCGCAGTGATCAACGGCAACGATCAAAATACGATCGAAGCAATGAAGCTTTACGGTATGCATTTAGGTACTGCCTTCCAGTTAGTTGATGATCATTTAGATTACACAGCAGACGCTGAAAAGCTTGGTAAAAATATCGGAGATGACTTAGCGGAAGGTAAACCAACATTACCATTAATCTACGCAATGGCTCACGGTTCAACAGAGCAAGCTGAGATGATTAGAGACGCTATTGTTAACGGCAATGGTTTAGCGCAGTTAAAACCGATTTTAGCGGCGTTAGATGAGACAGGGGCACTTGATTATACTCTTGCTCAAGCGCAGGTTGAAGCGGATAAAGCGATTAGTGCACTAGCAGCTATTCCAGATAGCCCGAGTAAACAAGCGCTTGTGTCGTTAGCGCATATTGCGGCGAATAGAAATACTTAAACTAGATTGAAAATTATTATTCAAATATGAAACTAAAAAAAGCTCATAAACATTAATATGTTTATGAGCTTTTTTTGCAGTAAGTAATATTAACAACTCGTCTCGACTGAAGTTAAAATCGCAGCAGTATCTTCATCTTCAGCAGCCACATATTTAATATAACAACCTGTAAGTTCAATATCAGCTAGACTAGTCTTATCTGATACATGAATATGCAGTGAAGCAGGTGCTGAAGTCGTTGCCGCAGTTTCAAGCCATTTAAAATCGGCATCAGAAATGCCAGCTGCAGTTTGAATAGCAGCTTTTGCTGCAGAAGGGTAACCATATACCGTCGCTACACCGTGACTAGTCGTTTCAGATGCTTCTTTTTGCTCGCCTTCTAACGCTGACTTGCCGTAAGTTATCGACATTGCACCAGCAATACTGCCTTTAACGCCTTTTAGGGCTGCTGATTGAGCGTCACTTTGAATATCAATAAACTTAGGTGCAGCAGTCACAGCTAAAATACCTAAGATGATAATCACGATAATTAATTCGATGAGGGTAAAACCCTGCGCTTTTTTCATTGATGTTCTCATGTTGCACTCTCTAAAAGATTTAAAAATAAATATAAAAAACTAATATAACTATCTTAATTGATTAAGTGTTGGCTTTACAACCGTTAAAAACCAATTTATTGATTTAAATAATAAAGTAGCCTAAGTGTTATTACTATACACTTGAATCTGTCCGGTGGCCGGATTATAACTAAAGCTATTACCGACACTAAAATCAACGGTGCCTGTAGGTAAACCCGTTGACGAGTTTAACTTTAATGTGGCAACCAAGTGATATGAACATAATAAGTAATCAACACCGCTGTCAGTTGTTCCACCAGATTGCACACCGATATAATAGCGCACGTCTGTGGCATCAGTCCCAGATACAACACTTCGAACAGGGCTTTGCATTACACCATCAAATACCGCTTTACAGGCACTGGCTGACATCGATTCAGGGGCAAGGTTGGTACCAGAAGCACTTGATGTCGGAAAACCAAATTCATTCACTTGAATTTGAGTAGAGTCCATCGTAATTGAAGCGCTGGTGCCAGATGGGCGCCCTTCTATTTCCCATTGCGCTCGTACAAGGCCAACTGCTGCTGCGAAGCCACCAGCGACCCCTTCAACAGCAGCATCTTCCGCTTGTTCTGTCACATTTAAAAAACGCGGCAACGCAGTCACGGCGAGTAAACTTAGAATCACCACCACAATAATTAATTCGATTAATGAGAAACCCTGCTGCTTTTTCATTATTGCCTCTTTCTGACTCATGTTCATATTGTTATTCAGTTCCTTTTAGATGAACGCCGTGATTTATCGAATACTCGAAACATTCTTCACTATTCTCAGCATCACAAAATTGGCACACAATGTCATCTTCTTTTTGCTGTTTTTTTATAACTAGCTGTTTAGATTTATTATCATAGGCATCAGTATTAGTTACCTTCGCCCATAACTCGCGACAAAACAACGACTCATGCCTCTGGTTAATTGACGCCCAACCTTGCTTGCTCATGTTAAAAGTTGCTGAGTTTAGCACTTCTTGTTGGGCACCATAAAAAGTAAAATCCAACTGCTTCGGTCGCCCTTCAATAAGCCACTGTGTTTTAATCAGCGATATATTTTGGTTAAAGTTTTGCTTATTCATCGCAAAGCTAACCTGATGAATCGTATTTTGTTGACCCAGTTGTAGCGAGACCGTCGACATAATCAACAATAATACCACAATAATTGCGACTAAAAATTCAAAAAGTCCCAAACTTTCAATAGTTACCTTTTTCATCATTTACTTTTTCATTGCCGACATCATGTCCCACATTGGCGTGAATATTCCCAATGCCAAAATAAGTACCATGCCTGCGACTATGGAAATTAAGATCGGTTCGATTTTCGCTGTTAAGCTTTTTAAATCAAAATCAACTTCACGCTCATAATACTGTGCCATACTTGTCATTAGTTGCTCTAAGCGCCCGGTTTCTTCACCAACAGCGATCATTTGTAATACCAGTGGATTAAATAACTCAGAATTACCAGAAACCCGTAATAAGCTTTCACCGCCACGAATACCACTACCCATCTTAACGATCTTCTTAGCCATATAAGCATTATCAACTGCCTCAGCAACTAAACTAAGGCCTTGTAGTAACGGGACTCCAGCGCCCATCATCATTGAAAAACTACGTCCAAAACGTGCCAGTAGTGCACGTTCTATAATACTTCCCACGATTGGAATACGTAATTTTCGTTGGTCCCAAATTAATTCCCCCTGCTCTGAGGCAAGCCATAACTTTAACCAAACAAAGCCCCCTAAAGATGCAACTAACATCACAGGCCAGTAATTAACAAAAAATGACGAAGTTGCTAATAACGCTTGTGTTGTCCAAGGTAGCTCAACACCAAACTTATTAAACATCTGAGCAAATACCGGAATAACAAATAAATTTAGTACTACCATCGCCGCAACAAGGGCAAAGATAACAAACGTTGGATAACGCATCGCGGCTTTAATTTGTTTACGGGTTTCTTGTTCTTTTTCTAAGTACTGAGCAAGCTGCAAAAATGCTTCATCCAATTGCCCAGTGTTTTCTCCAACATGCACAAGACTCACAACTATTTTTGTAAAAACTCTTGGCTGCTTTGCTAGTGCTGATGAAAATGTTCGTCCCGACTCTAAGTCTTGTAGTACCTTAGTCAGGGCTTCAACCATTTTTTTATTATTAGCACTATCACGTAAGCCGGCAATGGCCCTCATTACCGGGATACCCGCCTGCATCAAGCTATACATCTGGCGGGAAAAAATAACTAACTCATCAAGTGAAACGTTCTGAACTAATAAAGAAGAAAATATCGACTCTTGCCCTTCTTCTTCGCCTTGCGTTACATCAATTGGTATTAAGCCACGTCCCATCAAGATATCTGCTACTTGCGTAGCATTATTAGCCTCTAACTTTCCTTCAATAATCTGACCTTGGTGATCTCTTGATTTATACTTGAACGTTGGCATAGGTTAATCAGCACCTTGTGTGGTCGTACTTTCCCCGTGGGATTGCTCTGCTAAACGTAACACTTCACTGACTGGAATAGTTCCTTCAAGAGCAAATGCTAGCGCAGCTTGAGCTAATGGTTTAAAGCCATTACTTGCGGAGGCTGCTTTTGTAAAAGCATCAGGATCATCTTTACGAAGCGCTTCAGCCATCGGCGCATCAACTTCTAGAAACTCAAACACACCCACTCGACCAGACATACCAGTTTGTTGGCAACGCTGACAACCACTGCCTTGATAGAACGAGTGGGCGCTTAAATCATGTCCTGCTAAGTGTGATAACCAATTAACTTCATTCTGTGTTAACTGATGTTCAACTTTACAGTGAACACAGTTTTTACGAACTAAGCGCTGCGCAATGATCGCTCGTAGTGAACTAGCAACCAAGTAGCCTGGTGCGCCCATATCAGTTAGTCGTAATGCACTCGAAATTGCATCATTAGTATGTAATGTTGATAAAACTAAGTGACCAGTTAAAGCGCCCCGCAAGCCTATTTCAACTGTTTCATGGTCACGCATCTCACCAATCATTAAGATATCGGGATCTTGGCGTAACGTCGTGCGTAAAACATTAGAGAAATCTAACCCAATTTTAGTACTTACCTGAACTTGATTAATACGCGGTAAGCGATACTCAACAGGATCTTCGACAGTAATGATCTTTTTGCCTGGATCATTAAGTTCATTTAAAACTCCATATAAGGTGGTTGTTTTACCACTACCTGTTGGCCCAGTAACTAAAATCATCCCATGAGGGCGGCTCATTTGATAGCGTAAACGCTGCTGCATCTCTGCTGGCATCCCCGTTTGCTCCATACCAAGAACACCAGCGGACTGATCAAGCAGACGCATTACGACCGATTCACCAAACTGTACGGGCATAGTCGAAAGACGAACATCAACACTATGACGTTTTATTTTAATATTAAAACGCCCATCTTGAGGCAAGCGCTTTTCCGAAATATCGAGGCTAGCCATTAATTTCAAACGCAACACGAGTGCTGAAGCAATGTTGGCTTCATTTAGGACACTCTCCTGGAGGACACCATCAACACGTTGGCGAATTCGAACCAATTTCTCTTCCGGCTCAATATGAATATCGGAAGCTTTAATTTGCACAGCATCTTCAAAGATAGACTGCAATAGCTTTACAACGGTCGCATCTTCATCGGCATCTTCTAGTCCGGCAAGCTCAAACTCTTGCTCGTCGCCGTGCTCTTCACTTAGTTGTTCAGCGAACGCAGCAATGTCTTGAGTTCGGCGGTATAGTTGATCGAATGACTCTATTAATTGAGTTTCTGTTATCGCGGCTAACTTTACTTGCTTAGGCGACAAAAACAGCTCTAATGCATCAACGGCATTTAAGTCTGCCGGATCATTCATAGCCAACGTCACAGTCATCCCATCATCAGCAATAACTAATGCTCGATGTCTTCTAGCATGTACTTCCGGTAGCTGTTGCGCGACTTTAGGATCAATCTTGCTCTGACTGACATCAATAAATTCAACATTTAATTGCTGAGCCAAAAAAGTCAGTAACTGAGTTTCAGTAATATGACCCAACTCAATTAACGCAGCGCCCAGTTTTTTACCGCTACTTTTTTGCGAGCTCAAGGCATCCATTAATTGTGGTTCAGTAATAATATGCTCGTGAACTAATAAGTCCCCAAGGCGCATTCTTAACTTAGCTTTAGCCATTCTGATCTCTTTGCAACAATTTAACTCGCTCTACAGCGTAGTCATATAACGATTTATCTAAATTTGGTATCACTAACAGTTTCATGTAAAACACTAAAGCTTGGGCTGTTTGCCCTTGGGCATCCAACGCTATTGCAAGACCTATAAGCCATTGTGCTTTACCAGGTTCAAGCTCGACTAACTTCTGATAACTTTGTTGTGCTTGAGGCCATAAGGTTAATTGCTGAGCCAAAGAGCCTGCCAATGACAATGCGTGAATACTTGCAGTGGCTTTTAAATAAGGCTGTTGTAGCATATCTAATGCAAGCTGGACCTGCTGCTGCTGGTAATGAATTTGAGCCCCTAATAAACGGTAGCCTTCATAGTCAGGAAACAACACAATACCTTGCTTTAAGATAGCTAGTGCGCGGGCAACATCATTAGCACCAAAATAACTAGCAGCTAGCTGCTCGCGTGCTTGATGCAAATCAACTTGAATTGATATCGCTTTTAACCAAGCTTCTCGCGCTTCAACTAATTCCCCTTTACTTTGTAACTTAAGTCCCTTTTGATATTTCAATTGAGCAAGCTGCTCTTCGCTCAATTGCACAGGTTTAATGGAAAGTTGTGCCGGTTGCTCAACTTCCTCTAGAGTAATAGTAGGTGCCGTTTCACTCGCTGATGATAATTCAGGCTTGTCAACCGTTGCTTCTATCAATTGAAGGTCATTCTGTTCAAAGGAAGATTGTTGTTTAGCAAGGGCGTTATCAACACGCTCAACTTGCGGATTCATTTTATTGTTGCCTGTCGTTCCTGTTATTGACGCGCTAACAGAGCCTTCAGCAACAACTGAGCCTTCAGCAACAACTGAGCCTTCAGCGACAACAGAGCCTTCAGCGGCAACAGAGCCTTCAGCGACAACAGAGCCTTCAGCGGCAACAGAGTCTTCAGCAATAACTGAATCTTCAATGACAATAGAGCGGTTTGCCGAGACAGACTCTTCAACCAGCGCAGGGCTATCAATAATAGTGCCGCTTTCAGTCTGTGTGGAGTCTTGAGCACGATTCGAGTCATTGATGGTACTGACATTATGTATACCAAGAGTACCTGGCACTGTTGTTACAGCATCTGACACCTTTGTCCCAAACAATCCAAATGAAAAAGCACAATAAATACAGACAAGCACAAGTATAACGACCAACCAAGGAGCTAAACTTTTCTTCTTTTCCTTGATTTCTAACGCTTCAAGGTTAGTCAGGTTACTCTGCTCTTGCTGCTTACGCTGCTCAATATCGTTAAGGACTTTATTAATCACACTCATCAACTATTACCTAAGTACGAAAAAAGAAGCAACGAGGCAGCAATCAGCAACGATGCAGCCAGAAACTGCGGAGTTTTCGCCTGAAAACGACTAGCATCAACAGTATCAACAATAGCCCCGTTAACATGCTTTTTACTAATCACCTTTTCACCAGCCCCATAACAGAGCAACAACGATTTATGACATAAGATATTAACTAAACGAGGTATACCTTTACTCGCGATAGCGATTCTTTTAGCATTCGCTTCACTAAATAAACGCTGACCATCATAACCAGCAACTTTAGTTCGGTGTTCGATATAATGAGCAACCTCCCCCACAGTCATACTACGCAGTTGATAACTAAATGAAATACGCTGCCTTAACTGTCTAAACTTTTTCTCTGCTAAGCGCTCATCTAATTCTTGTTGGCCAAATAACACAACCTGCAGTAGCTTGCGACGCTCAGTTTCCAAATTGGTTAATAGGCGCAACGCTTCAAGACTTTCATCAGGTAACGCTTGTGCTTCATCTAGAATAACAACCACAGCCTTCCCCTGCTGAGATAAATTAAGTAGGTGCTGTTGCAATAATTGAGTCAATCGCTGTTGGTCAATGTCTGTTGAGAATTTTAAACCCAATTCACCTGCAACAGCTAAGCGTAATTCCTGTGGGGAAAGGTAAGGATTAGGAATATATGCTACAGCGAAGCCTCGAGGTAATTCATTAAGCAACTTACGGCAAATGAGGGTTTTCCCCGTCCCCACTTCACCAGTGACTTTAATGAAACCTTCACCTTGTTTTAACGCATTTAATAAAACTTGCAAAGCCTCAACATGAGGCTTTAAGTTTAAAAAAAAGTCTGTATTCGGCGTTAACGTATAAGGCAATTCTCTCATGCCGAAATGGTATAAATACATAGTTAAACAGCCTATTTAGGGTACCACTTTTCAAGCAATTGCTGAGACTTTTCTAACTGCTTTTGCCAAGTCCCTTCACCAACAACCACTGGTTTAATTAATATAATCAGTTCTGTCTTCTTCACTTGCTCTTTACGGTTCGTAAATAATTCACCTAGCAGCGGGATTGAGCCCAACAGAGGCACTTTAGATGTATTATCTGTTGTTCTTGAACTCATTAAGCCACCGATCACTACGACATCACCACTTGCAGACTTAATGATGGTATCTGTCTCTCGAATAGAACTATTAGCCAATGGAAGCTGAAAACTCCCACCTTGTAATTCAATGGTTTTCTGCTGCTCGACAACGTCAATTACAGAAGGGTGCACATGCAATAGAACCTGCCCCTCATCATCGATCTGTGGTGTTACATCTAATGCGATACCGGAGAAGAACGGTGTTAATTCAACCTCAGGATTCGACACAACATTATCACCAACACTGCTTGAAGTTGAAGAGACATCGGTGACAAAATATTCATCATTACCGACTTTAATCACAGCCTTTTGGTTATTAATTGCTGTAATTCTTGGGCTTGATAAGACATTAACATCGCCTTGTGTGCTAAGTAATGACACTACCCCACTGAAATTCGCATTTTTAAAGCTCAATGATGCCACACCACCTAGCGCCGCACTAATAGGATCTGAAATAACAGACGGTGAAGTTGAGAAGTTAAAATCGGTAATATCACCACTCCCAACGTGACTAAGGAGGTTTTCCCACTCAATTCCTTGCTGGAACCCATCATGTAAGGTTACTTCAACGATTCTTGCCTCTAAGATAACCTGTCGTTGAAGGTTCTCTTCAGATTGGGCCAAAAAGCGTTTTACCGTTTGAATGTCTTGAGGGTAACCACGCACAGTAACTAAACCTGACTGCGGACTCAAGATAACCTTTCGTCCCTCACCAGAGATCAAGCTTGTTAAAGTTTTTTCAAGCTCTTGCCAATAATTGGTCTCAGTCACGGACTCGATATAGGTGCCATTAACAGCATTGCCATTGGCACCGCTTGCTCCACCGCTGCTATTATTATTTCGTGAGTTACTCGAATTATTAGCGTTATTCGAATTACTACCGTTGCTATTACGTTCTGTTATTCCACCGGATGAAATACTCGTTTGAGAGGTACCATTTCGTTTTAATAATAAATAATTAAAGCTAAAGGTTTCTGTAGAAATGCTTGCTGGATAAATTTGGAAAATACGTCCCTGCTTTTCTATTCGATAGCCATACAAGTCAGAAACTGCCTCGAGCGCTTCAGATAGTGTTACTTGCTTAAGGTTAAGTGATAGCGAACCCGACAGTTCATTATGAAAGGCGACACTATAAGGCGTCTGTGATACTAGGCTTGAGAAAAAACTTCTAACATCTACGTCTTTTGCTGCAATATCAAATCGCTTTTCAATTGGCATACTTTTATTTTGCAACAAACTCGGCATTAGTTGTTGTGTTATTCTCGGCGGAACAACAAAAGGCTTATTTTGCTGTTTGGTTTGCTCAATTGACGCATTAATTGTTTGCTGGATATGTTCTTTTTCTTCTGCTATTGGTGTCATTTGACAGCTAGCTAAAAAGCATGTTGAAGCAACTACTATTGTTCTTTGTAAACTAACTAATGTCATTAGTTTTTAATCCTTTGATGACAATTTGATCACTGAGTCAGCGAATAAAACCATTTTTTTTCCCGAAGAAAGTAACACTTTGTTCGAACTTATTTTAATAATTGTATCTTGCCCTAACTTACTACCCGTACGATATTGTTGGTTATTGATAATCGCAATATTACCGCGGTCAGTAACTTTTATTGCATTTAAGCTGTGTTTTTTCTTAGTTGAAATAGAGTCAGTTGTCGCTGATACACTTGTGTTAAAAGAGTGTTTGGGCTTCGTTGGGTCTGACAACCTCTGAGCATCAACCGTAACAGAAAAGAGCACACAAATAAAAAAAATCACTATATTACTTTTTAACACCAATAAACTCCTTATCGGTACTGACAGCATTTAACTCAAAGCTAATTGAGGCATACGGGTACTCAACGACTTCATAGATGAAGTTGCCCCACTGCAATGGCTGCTGACTTTGTTCAAGTTGTTGTAAAAATTTTAATATCGCGAAATAAGTACCACGAACTTCAACTTCCATACCGTGCTGATACAATAAAGCGGTTGCTGTTTCACCGTGTTGTTGCTCTGCCGCTAACAAGATTTCTTTTGCTGGTTTAGATTTTAGTTTCAGTAGCTTTAGCTGGCTATTTTCTAGAAGAATGTATTGAAGAGTTCTAGCCATTTCTTCATGAGAAATCAATGACAGTTCTTTTTGTTGTAGTTTTTCTTCTAAGTCAATATGTTGCAAGTTCAGTCGTTCTAATTGCAACTCCAGTTGCAATAATGGGTTTGTTGCTAACTTATCTTCAACTTCCTGTCGTTGTTGATTTACTTCGTTAATTGAGTTTTGCAACTTCCTACTATCAGATGATAATCCTTGGTATTGAACAAACATTGGCTCAATAATAAGGTGGCTAGAACCAAAAATTAGCACAACAAGGATAGTACCTAAAGTTAATGCCTTCTCTCTTAAGGTCATCTGGCTATACTTAGCATTTAACGTTTGCCACTGTTTCATTTTATTACCTCGGCAACAAATGGCGATGGATTTTTAAGCACAAAATTAACTTGTTGCTCATCCCGTTCAATTTCAAGTGCGTTAAACGTCTGGCCACTAAAAATAGGCGACAACTTTAGCTGCTCAACCCAACGAGGTATGTCCCGTGAAGTCGAAGCACTTCCAGCAATATTTAATAACCCATTGGTTTTTGAAATCTTGGTTAACCAGACATTATCAGTATCTAATTCAGCAAAAGCTTTAAACAAGGGGGAATATGGAACGCTAGTAGAAAACTGTGATGACAAAGCCGCCAATACCCGTTTTTTCGTTGTAATTTCAGCTTTGCGAGTCGCTATCTCATTTAATAACGGCGTATTATCTGTTGCATTTGTTAGCTCAGTTATTTTTTGCCCTAAATGAATTTGTGCTTGAACCAACTCATGCTCTTTATTGATCATTTCATCGCGCTTTTGCTCCATTAAAACAAACAAAGACAATGCAATGATTATTATAAGGGCTAATGTTCCTGCTGAAATAGCCACGGTTAGACTCAGCGGTAACTTCTCTTTTACGGGACGTAACTCAGGAAGGTATAGATTAATCCGTGTTTTCATTTATACGCTTAACTCCATGGTTAGTTCATCAAAGCCAGCAGCATTAATAGGATAACGCGTGAGTTCACTATCGTTATAAGGTGATAATAGTTCTATGTTGACGTCGAAAAACTCCTGAAGTTTCACCAGTAGGTGTTGTGAATCAAAGTTCTGTACGACTACAAATATATTGGCTACACGTTCTAGTTTCAATTGTCCCACAGCAAAATCGATAGAACGTTGAACCTCTAGTGCTAGATTATTTAGAACACCGGCATCAAAGTCCTCTCCCGTTAACTGATGCAAATTATCATACCCTTTTATGTGACGGCTAAAACATAACTGTCCATCTTTTATGATTGCAACGAGGATCTGCAAACCGGGAGTGTGAAACACCAAAATATTGGTTTGTTCATCTTTGACCAAGTGAGTAGCAACAATATCATCAATAGAGATACCCACGAGCTCAATATCAAGTTCTATTAATTTATCGATAAGTGCAGTGACCATGCTTTTCTCACACGCAACAACATTAAGCTTATTTGTCGGTGCATTTGTTACTGTCTGATAGTATTCAAGCAACTGATTTTCTGGTGGAATATTAAATAAGTCTTTCGAACTCCATACGATCGCCTGTGCAATTTCCGTTTCAGGGACCTCAGGTTTGTCTACTTGTGCTACTTGGTATAAGCCATGAGTTAATATCACTTGTGCTTTCGCCTGCTTAGGAGCTAATTCTGAAATAAGCTTATCTATTGTGGCTATATAGTTTTTATTTAAGCAAGGTAATTGTTCTGATTGATAACTATCGTCCTCAAACTTAACGATAGTGACACTGGCTGGTTGAATAACAATACTCAACAAGCAAGAGCCTGTTTGCGACTGTCGTTTGAATAAACCTGATAGCATGTTACAAACCTTACCAATAAAAATACTTTAAATTATTATCCCGATATATAATAAGCATGCAATAGTTAACTAGTTAAATACATGAGGGAATACCTATTTTACTTAATAAAAAGATTAATTCTCCTTTAATTCAACTACAAACTCAGTATTCAGCATCTAATCACTTAACATTGTCGGTCAAGAGAGATGATCTTATTCACTCTACAATCTCTGGAAATAAGTGGAGAAAGCTTAAATACACCTTATTGTATGCGAAAGAGCAAGGCTTTAAAAAAGTACTCTCATTTGGTGGCGGCTACTCTAACCACATTCACGCACTTGCCTATGCAGCGAAAGCTAGTGGTCTTTCAAGCAAAGGGATTATCCGTGGGGAATACGATCCTTTTAATCCAACAATAGCTCAAGCTCGCAGTGCTGGGATGGACATTGAATTTATCAGTCGCCTTGAATATAAAAGTCGACATGACCCAGCCTACCTTACGCAATTACAACAAAAGCACCCTGATCATTTTATTATTCCAGAAGGCGGAACCAGCAAATTCGCTTTACAAGGTGTTGCAGAAATAATTAACGAACTTCCCAACGATGTTACACATATTTGCACTCCATGTGGCAGTGGTGGTACAACAGCTGGATTACTGACTGGAGCTAAAGAATCACAGCAAATAGTCAGTATTCCAGTATTAAAAAAAGCTGCTTATTTACAAAATGAGATAGCCACCCTACTCGGCGTTGAACAACACTTAATGCAGCTCGACTTCATTGAGGACTATCACTTCGGTGGTTACGGAAAAATACAACCTGAATTATTAACTTTTATCGAAGACTTCTACCAAGATTTCGGCATCATTCTAGAACCGATTTACAGCGGAAAAATGTTCTACGCTATTTTCGATTTAATTAAACAAGGTTTCTTTCCTCCAGGTAGTCATATCGTGTTGCTACACACGGGAGGATTACAAGGGCTAGCGGGATTAAAACAGCGGAAACTAATACCAGAAGATTGGCCAAACTAATAAGCCTCCTCCTTTAACTCAAGTGAATAACAGTCAGAGAAAAGCCCAGCTTAAAAGGTTACCGGGATGACGGCGGTTGCGTTAAAGGCACCAGTCGTCATCCTCGAAGTGGGTTTATCGAGGATCTCATATCACGCGCTGCTTAATTAAGTGTGCGACGTATTGAGCAAGCTCCCGCCTAAAAAACTACTAGAATGACGTCTGCCAATTTAATAAAAGCCTAGAACGCAAAAGCCCCCGCAACTTAATGCGGGGGCTTTAGACTAATACCAATCCGCTTAAAAGTATGATCTAATATTGGTATTAAAACCAATATCGTCACAGTCACTATGGCATTAATCGATTCAAATGAATTAATTCGTCTATCGAAGAAAGAAAAAAATGCTAACAAGCGTATTCGCTTACTAGCCGTTGCACACTTTTTGGAGTGCCAAAATAGAACGCTTGTCGCCAACACACTGAAGGTTAGCAGACGAAGTGTTAACAACTGGGTATCGAACTATTTATCTCAAGGTTTATCAGGCCTTGAAGATAAACCTCGTCTTGGAAGGAAAGCCCAACTATCACCTCAACAAACTAAACAGCTCGCCAGCTATATTGAGCATCAAGCAAAATCAGACGTTGGTGGTCGATTAACTGGTCATGACATTAAAGACTATATATCAACTCAGTTTGGCGTTGATTACCACCTCAATCACGTATACAAGCTGCTTAAAAAGATAGGCTTTAGTTGGATCACAAGTCGTTCAAAACACCCTAAGCAATCTCAACAGGCCCAAGACGAGTTTAAAAAAACTTGAAAATAAAACGATCGAGACGATCCCCGGTACAGTGTCTTTATCACAGGTCGATATATGGTTTCAGGATGAGGGCCGGTTCGGCCAACAAAACACAACAACAAGAATTTGGGCAGAAACAGGTACTCGTCCAAGAGCCGTGCAACAGCAACAGTTCGAATACGCCTATATGTTTGGCGCAGTATGCCCAGCAACAGGTGAGACTGAAGCGATAATCGCACCTTTTGTTTCTAAAGAGATGATGGAACAACACTTGATACAGATTTCAGACAAGACCCAGCTCGGTAGGCATGCCGTAGTTATCATGGACGGCGCAGGTTGGCACACGGATGACATTGCTAGTGAACTCAATAATCTTTCTATAATCAAATTACCACCATACTCTCCCGAACTGAATCCGATAGAACAGGTCTGGCAATGGCTACGCCAACGACACTTGGCAAATAGATGCTTTAAAAACTACAACGACATTGTCGAACAATGCACCCTAGCTTGGTTAAGCTTCATCAAAAACAAAGAAACGGTAAAAAAATTATGCTCAAGAGACTGGGCTCTAGTGGGCAACCTTTAATGCGGATTGGTATAAATAGTGATTGGCAATGCCCTACTCCCTCGGCTCGCTTTCCATCGAACAGCGTTCGAGGAAACAAGCTGTGCCTATGTTGATCCGCGAGCGATGATCATTGCCACGGCGCTACATCGTTTCACTACACAGTGATGAGGCTTATCGTCACGCGTAAATAACTAAACATCACAAAACAAAAAAGCCGCTGCATTTCTGCAGCGGCTTTCTCTAAATAGGTGTCTAGCAATGTCCTACTCTCACATGGGG